>NZ_JAGGKM010000005.1:0-300000 GCF_017873715.1 Cytobacillus luteolus | reverse complement strand
TTTAACACCAAGAGCTGAAGTACCCATGTCTTTAATCGCTAAGTTAATAGTCTGTCCAGTGTTAGCACCGATTTGGAATGTCGCAGAACCATCAGAGTTTGTATCTGTAGCTTGAGTTGTCTCACCAAAGCTAGAAAGTGCACTTGAAGCTCCACTTCTTACATTTCCATCAGCATCTTTAACAGTAACTGTTAACCCATGGATTGCACCTGTATGACCTGTACCAGTTGCAGTAACAGAGATATTCCCATCAGCAACAGCTGCCGCTCCAAAATCTCCTGCTGAAACGATATCAGCAATAGTGTCATCACCAGCTAATGTTACTGTTTTTGTTTCTCCGTTTTTAACATAAGATACAGTGACAGTGTCAGTAGCTTGAATCCCTAAGCTATTTCCGTCTTTATCTCCTAATGTAGTAAGGACTGCTGTATCGGCTGCAATAGCTGTTCCACCAGCTGCACCAGCAATTTTAAGTGATGAGTTAGTATTAACATTAGCTCCTGCAGTTGTTGATCTATCCATAGAACCATCTAAAAGATTTTTCGTATTGAACTGTGTAGTCTCAGCAATACGGTCAATCTCTTTACCTAATTGGTCCATTTCGTCTTGGATGTTTTTGCGGTCTTCAGCTGTGTTTGTGTCGTTTGCTGCTTGAGTAGCTAACTCACGTTGACGTTGAAGAATTGAATGTGTTTCGTTTAAAGCTCCCTCAGCAGTTTGAATCATTGAGATTCCATCTTGTGAGTTACGAGTAGCTTGATCTAAACCACGGATTTGTCCACGCATTTTTTCAGAGATTGCTAGACCTGCAGCATCATCTCCTGCTTTGTTGATACGAAGACCTGAAGATAACTTCTCCATTGACTTAGCTTGTGCATTAGTTGCACTATTTAACTTGTTGTAAGTGTTTAATGCTGAAATGTTGGCATTAATTCTCATTTTAATTTTCCTCCTTGAATTTTTGCTAGTTCCACATCCTTGTGGTAGCAATTATAGTTGTTTTTAGATAGTAGAAGAAAAAGCGGCCGTCTTTTCTTACTACTAACCTTACAATACTAATATCGACATATTTCCACATTGTTTAATAGTTTTTATAAATTTCTATTAAAAAAAAAAAAAACACTCTTTATTTTGAGTGTTTTAATTGTGTATTTAGCTTCTTTAGCAAATCTAATGATCCTGAAGTAGCTGTGTTATTTTCTTCTTGAATAGCAAGATATACTTCTTTACGATGAATATCAATATGTCTTGGTGCTTTTATGCCAAGTTTTATTTGCTCACCATCAATCGATAGAATTGTTAATTCTATCTCATCACCAATCCTAATCGACTCATTAAGCTTTCTCGTTAGCACTAGCATTTATTTTACCTCCTGACCTATTGAGGGTTTAGGATTAAATAATAAATGCCTTGTTTTGAAGCTTGGGTCATTAAGGACGACTTGCTTCCCAAGCTGATCTTTCATATTAATAATAATAGGAGCCTGCAAATTTGCTGTTGATTCTTCAAAGGATTCTTTTACAGTTAGTATAACTAACACAGCTACATCTTGTTCAGAACGGATATTTAAATTATTTACTACTGCATCAGGTATTTCAAAATCATAATCTTTAAAAAATGTAAACGGGTTTGTTGTTACAAATGCTAGTTGTGATGTCTCTACCGATTGCAAAATGTGTAAGGGACTGTCTTCTTCAGCAAGTGGAACAATAACAAATCTTTTTTCTTCTAAAAACCCTGGTATTCCACCCTCAAATTGTATAATCTCACTCTCATTTATTTCAATTTCCCCATGATACTTTGATTGTATTTTCATTTTATCACTACCTTATTACACTTAGATTTTCTGTTCATAGTTTATCCCAATGAACCTTAAGTTATCAAAATCGATCACAAGCGAATTCTGTTGTTCTAAGTAAATATTTGTTTTTCCCGGGGTATAGCCTGTTTTGGCTTTATTAATTCCTGGCTCAATAATAGGTTTATTAACAGTAACATCTATGTTTACTTCACTAGGTAAATAATTTATCTTAACGCTCCCATGTGATGGAACCCACCCAATATTAAAATCATATATAGGGTTCTTACTATTCACTTCTGCTTGTTCTGCTATCGGATGGCCACCGTTTTCAACTTTCATTATTTGGTCACCCTCCTGAGCTCTTCTAGCAATTCCATCTAGCAAAGCTTGGTATCCTTCATTAGAAAATTCTTCGATTCGTCGAGCAATACTTTTTAAATCCACGTCGGCTCTTGCCTGTGTTTGGTCGATTGTTAATTTTCCAGGAAGTGTTCTTATTTTCAAATCAGCTTTAAGTTGTTTGATTGATAGATCAGCTGGTGTTTGTTGAATATCCTGTACCGGCTTTGAGGTTCTCATTCCAATTTTAGCATATTTGCTTTCTAATCGAATCTGCGGTAGTTGCAATTAAATCACTCCCTAGTAAAAAAGCTATCTTTAAGATAGCTTAACGTAAAAAGTCTAATAAAGATGGCTGGATAATTCGTGCGCCAACACCTAAGGCCGCGCGGTGTACAGATTCCTGAATTTTTAAATCTGTTATTACCTTCTCAATATCTGCATCTTCATTATCTGAAAGTATTCTTGAAGCAATAATAGTTTGTACATCAATACGAGATTCAACTAATTCTAACCGATTGTAACGTGCACCAAGCTCTGAGCGTTCTGCTGATAAACTTTCCTGATGTCCACTTAGTTGATTTAGAAGGTCATCCATATTAGAAATATCATTCGTTTCTAATCCTTCTTTAATTTGTTGTAAAGTGTTGAATAGATCTTGAGAAAACACGTTACTAGGGTTAATATTCGCTTTTAATTTTACTCCTTTTGATACTTCAACCTCAAAGGGTTGAGTATTTTGAGTAACTATTAAAGTGTTATCTCCTGACACGGGTGCTTCATTTATGTTTATTCCATTAAAGATATATTTTCCTGCAACCTGCGTATTTGCAACAGTTTTCACGTCCTGCATTAGCTGTTCAATCTCTCTAGCAATTGCCTGGCGGTCTTCAGGGCTGTTAGTACCATTTTTCCCTTGAAGAGTGAGTTCATTCACACGATGAAGCACCGAATTTGCATGGTCTAAACTCGAGTCTGAATTTTCCATCCAAGCATACACTTCCGATAGGTTACGTTTGTATTGCTCAATCTCAGTTAGATTGGTTCGATAGTGCATCCCTTTCATCGCAACAACTGGGTCATCAGATGGTCGGTTAATTTTTTTTCCAGTTGCAAGTTGGTCTTGGTAGACACCCATGCGTTCATAACTTTTACTAAGATGACGAAGTGAGTTATTGGCTAACATATTTTGAGTAATTCGCATTATTTATCTACCTACCTTCCTACAACACCCATACCGTTAATAATTTTATCAAGCATTTCATCAGTAACCGTAATCATACGAGCAGAGGCGTTATATGCATGCTGGAATTTAATCATATTTGTCATCTCTTCATCTAGTGAAACACCACTTACCGATTGGCGGCGGTTTTCTACTGATTCACGTAAAACTACGCTATTGTTCGTAATACGTCTTGCTTCCTGAGAAAGTACGGCCATTTCGCCTATCATACCTTCATAGTAGTTTTGTAAATTGGTAGAGTTACCACCTAACGTTAAGTTTTTGTTTTTAACCTCCGCTAGAGCGATTGCATTGCTTCCATCACCTAGGAATGCCTTGTTACCCGTTTGAGGAGCAGAGGCCGCTGCAATATTATCTAGTGAATTCTTAATATCTGTGCTTAAAATAAGTGCTGATGCTGCCCCTTTTTTATTGGTATCAGTTGGTGATGCAACGTTAGAATCATATGCAAAGAAATTACTTCCTGTATGTGTTTGCGGATCCGAATTAATGCTAGTGATATTCCAGCCATCACTATGAACTCTATTAAACTCTTTCGAAAATTCAAAGGCCATTTCGTCAAGATCACGTAGCATATCAGGATATAAGCCTTTTTCCTGGCCATTATCCATATAACCATATGAATGGATTAGACTAGTTAAGCTTCCAGCTTTACTATCTAACGGAACGGTTGTTCCTCCGACAGTAACACTGTCAACCAGGCCATTGCTATTATAATTTACCTGTAACTCATTAATATCTGCAGCTGCAGGATCTACTAGAGTAGCAATTGAATTACCAGCAGCATCTACTATATCAACTTTAAATTTACCTTCAGCAATATTTAAGGAATTTCCACCGCTTGCCTCTGGAGTAACCTTAATATTAACAAGCTTTGATAAACTATCTAGCAATCTATCACGTTCATCGTACAAATCATTAGGTAAGTAACCATGCGGTTCAATATCACCTATTTGTTTGTTAATGGTGTGTATTTGCCTTGCAATGGAGTTTACCTCCGTTCCAACAGCAGTTATCTCATTCTTTAAATCTTTTTGAATACCAGTTAACGAACTTGATAGATAATTAAAAGTTTCAGCTACTGCAATCCCACGTTGGCGAACAACTGAACGTGCTCCAGCATTTGACGGGTTGACCGCTAAGTCTTGAAGCGACTGCCAAAAACGGTCTAGTGTTACTGATAATCCAGCCTCAGATGGCTCATTCATGATTTCTTCCATTTTCTGAAGAGCGTTCGAACGTGACTCGTAGTAACCCACTTTATTATTTTCATTACGATATTGAACGTCTAAAAAGCTTTCACGAATACGTTGTACAGTGCCTGCTTCTACCCCTGTTCCCATTTGACCTGGAATTTGTGGTCGATTCATTGCAGCTGTAGGGTAAGGGGAAGTCTGCACGAAATTAACACGTTGGCGTGTATATCCAGGTGTGTTCGCATTTGCAATGTTATGTCCAGTTGTGTGTAATGCTCCTTGCTGTGTAAACATACCTCGGCGGGCAGTTTCTAAACCATGAAAGGTTGAACGCATTTCTTTTTCCTCCTACCTTACGCTTTTGAATCGAACATCGAGCGGTTACTGTGTTCGTCTTTTTGTTTTTTTTCGGGGTGACCATAGTTTGTTGTTGTTATTTCCGGCCTCAACATATCTAGTGTCACATTCACAAACTGTAGTGACTGATGTGTTAGTTGCTGGTTTAAAGCATTTACTTGCTTAAGTTCATCAAGGATATATACTAGTTTTTGCTGGATATCAATTAACCTTTGTTTGAAAGGTTCTTTTGAGATTTCAATCACTTTTGTTAGTGTATACTCTTCGTCTCTGAGTCTATAATTTTCTAAAAGATGTTGAACTTGCATTATCCGCTCATTTTCGATTTGTTTTATAGCAAGTACGTATTTCTGTTCTTCTTTCATTTGTTGGTTGAGGGCATCAATGTCGCCATTTTTTAGTATGTCTGATTTTTGTTTGGCAATCGTTAATAAGTGCTCATGCAAAACAGCTAGCTTTTGTAATGTTTTTACTAATTGTTCAGTCGACATTCTTCCCCCTCCTCAATGAACATAATGAAATCAGTAATTAGTAATTACTGATTTCTTATTTTGTATAAAAATCATATACGCTTTTTGCGATGGCATTTGCATCAATTTTGTAGTTTCCACTTTGTACTTGTTTAGTTAATGCATCTACTCTCTCTTGTCTAGCTACCGTTACAGGTGAAGTTTCTTGCAGTTGTTTAGCTTCTGAAGAGATCTCTACTTTATCTGCTTTAGAAGCCTTACTTTCAACAGCCGCCATTTTGTTCATTTGTTTTTTATATGGATTAATTCCCGTTGGACCAAGATTGTTAATTTTCATGACGTTTTCCTCACTTTCATAACCGCATCAATTCTTTCTACTCTTAGTATCGGCTATGAATTAAAAAAGTTTACATTTCACGCTAAAAATTAGCTGAAGTATGTTGTTTTATTACGATCCTTAATTTCGCGTTGTCTTACTTGCTCTTTTTCTAGCTCAGAAAGTTGAGAACGTATATCCGAAGAACAATGCCCACATAATTTACCTTCTCTAATTAGCGTTCCACACTTCTGACATGGATACCCTAAATTAGGAAAGTTCGCTAGTTTTAAACGTCCTGTTCTTATAAATTTTAAAATCAACTCTTCCTCAACCTCAGTCGCTTCTACTACCTGTAACATTGTTGCTGTGCGGTTTTCACGTTTGCGAATAAATTGATATACCGTTTCAAATTGTTTTTCTTCTTCTTTATAACATGCTTCACATACATCACGAAGATTTGTTTTTACAAATAAAGCATTACAGTTTGGACAATTTGTTAGTGCCATTTTTCCGGTTCCCCCTAAAAATATCTCTGTAAGTATTATATCGGTTAATTGAGTGATATATAAAGAAGAAATTTGTTGGGAATTGTCGATTGGTAAAAGTTTAACCTCTAGCTAATGTAAGGGAGGATACAGATAGAGCTCCTGCTTCTTTCAATATTTCTGCAGCATGACGGAGTGTTGTGCCAGTTGTATATATATCATCGATTAAAACAATCTCTGCCCCTTTTAACTTAATTGATTCTTTTAAGTGGAATATGTTAGTTGTTCGGAGTCTTTCGCTTCGGGACTTTTTTGATTGTTTTTCAAGGTGGATTCGAGTTAGGGGTTCGCTAATGGGTAGGTGAAGTAATTCAGCAAGCACTTTCGCCTGGTTAAAACCTCGTTCATATAATCGTTCATTACTGAGTGGAATCGGGACTATGATAGATTTTTTATCGAAGTGTTTAGTGAAGGTTCTTTTAAAGTCTTGCTTAAAGATTTGTGAGATTGCGTGGTCACCACGAAATTTGAATAGGGAAAGGGTTTCTTTTAAAAAGGGATTATAGGTGTAGACGGATCTGTTTTTAATAAGGATATCCTGCCATCGATTGTCCTTTTGCCACTTCATACAATCAAGGCATGTATTTTCTTGGCGGTATTCGGGAGCTAGATTAGAAAAAGGACGGTCACAAATTGAGCAGGTTTCACCTTTGATTTTTTCTAGTTTACTGGAGCATTGTTCACATAGTGAAGAAGAATTAGACAGAGATAGTAGCTTCCCCCAGGTATTAGTACAGATCAGGGGACCATTACATATAAGGCAGCTAAGCATTAACACCCTCCTTAGTATAGTTATCACATTGCGGCTGTTCTGAAACTTTTCTAGTTGCTTCTCCAATTTTCACTAATATATTCGCATGCATCTGTTTGTCAAAATACTGCGCCTTCACATACGCATATCCATTTGCTTTTGACACATAACGTGGGGGAATTAGGTTTAATGCTAGCGCGAAGACATCGTTTTTGCATTGTTCGCATTTACATGGCATATTGATCAATTGCCAATTATCATTTAAAACCTCTGCTACTAATGGTTCCATCGCATTTTTCACCAACATCATCACTCTACCACCTTAAAGTAAATATGATTACATTATGCCACAGAATAACAGAAAGTGGAAATGCTAATTTAGTAGATTTTGCTCAACTGCTTCTTTGTTCATATTTTGTATCTGACGTTTTGCAGCTAGCATTGCTTTTGTTTTTCCATAATGATAAAAAATGATGTCTCCTGTAGGATACTTTGCACTACGTCCTACCCTTCCTGAAATTTGAACAAGTGCGCTTTCTGTGAAAATTTGATCTTCGGAACCTAATACTGCAACATCAATATTAGGGACAGTTACTCCTCTTTCTAAAATGGTTGTTGTGACTAGGATTGGGATTTCTCCTTTTCTAAAGGAAGTGACTTTCTCCTTTCTAAATGGATCTTCAGCATGGACCCCTTCTATTCTATTATTGAGCTTTTTTAAAATAATGACGATTTGTTCTAGTAAATCAATTCTCGGTACAAATAGAAAACCTTGTTTGTTGATGGATAGATGAAAATTAATCCATCCTAACAAAGTTGGAGGTAGCTTGTCCTTTTTCAAGTGTTTCCGCCAATTTCCACACCACTTGAATTGTGGAACTGGCAGAGGATGACGGTGATATCTTGCAGGTATGGTTACTGTTGGTCGGGTTCCTTTTTTTAACTCACGCTGCCA
Organism: Cytobacillus luteolus; assembly: GCF_017873715.1. Classification (NCBI taxonomy): domain Bacteria; kingdom Bacillati; phylum Bacillota; class Bacilli; order Caryophanales; family Bacillaceae; genus Litchfieldia; species Litchfieldia luteola. The sequence goes on along the minus strand of NZ_JAGGKM010000005.1, from coordinate 292,024 downwards.
TTGTTGATTCGGTGTTGCTGTGAGATTAATAGTAGTCGAGTTTTTCTTTTTCGCTTGCTCTACTGCATACTGAAGCATCGGTTCGACTGAGTAAGGAAATGCATCCACTTCATCAATAATGATTACGTCAAAAGCCTGATAATATCGGAGCAGCTGGTGGGTGGTTGTGATCGTTATTGGGGCTGTTTTTGTGCGGTCTTCGCTGCCTCCGTAAAGGGCGATAACATCAATGGTATTGAATGAATCCTTTATTCGGGGAGCAAGTTCAATAACAACGTCTGTCCTTGGAGTTGCTATACATACGTTCTTTTTAGAATAAAGAGCTGTTTCGATTCCCTTAAAAAGCACTTCTGTTTTCCCTGCACCACATACAGCCCAAACAAGTAGATTCGAGTTGTTCTGAATTGCTTCTACAACTTTATCTGAAGCTGTTTGCTGGCCTTGAGAAAGAGTACCTGACCAGGTGAGGATTTGGTCGGGAGGAGGGAATGATGATTCTGGACCAGTCCATGAGATTAAAGGTGTACATTCACTAATTCTGCCCATCGTTATACACTTTCGACAATAGTTACAATGGGTGTGACAACGTGCGCAATCAAAGGAAGCAAACAGGGCTGGGTCTTCGTTACCGCACCTTGTACAATTAAGTATTTTATTTTGGTTTAGAATCCCTTTTCTAAAGGAAATATACCCATTTAAGTAATGTTCATAAAGTTGTGAGAGAGAGAATGGTAGTTCGTCTAAGAGTAGTTGTTTTCCTTGGAGGTGTGTTTGAAGTTCATTAGTGAATGGATAATGTAGGTTTAGCTCTGGAGTTAGTATTTGTGGAATTTTGCTAATTTTAACGGGGTCCTGCGTGGTAGTGATTAGTAGTTCTGGGGTAAGTAATCCATTAGTTTCAACAAATCTCATTTTGTTCTCCTTTATATTTTTAAAAATAACGCCTTGCCTAAAGAAATGACAAGGCGTCAGATATTTTATCGTTTATACCAACCTAGTCCAATTGCACCTTCTCCAAGGTGCGTACCAATAACTGGACCAAAGTAGCTGATTAAAAATTCTACATTCGGGTATTTTTGAGCAAGTTCTGTTTTAAGCTCCTCTGCTTCTTCCGGACGATTTGCATGGATAAGCACTGCGCGCATTGGTTCATTTGAGCTTGCCACTTCATCAAACAATTCAAACAAACGTTTTAATGCTTTTTTACGGGTACGAATTTTTTCAAAAGGAACGATCACTTTATCTTGGAAGTGAAGGATTGGTTTCACTTGTAATAAACTACCTACAAATGCTTGTGCACCACTTAAGCGTCCACCACGTTGAAGATTCGTTAAATCATCGACCATAAAATAGGCTTTCATTGTCGTTTTCATTTCTTCAAGGCGTGCCATGATTTCTTCAGCCGTTTTGCCTTCTTGAGCTAACTCAGCCCCCTCTAATGCATAGAAACCCTGAACCATACAGCTAATCTCAGAGTCAAATGTAAACACTTTTACATTCTCAACCATTTCACCAGCTGAAACAGCTCCTTGATATGTACCACTAATTCCGCTTGATAGGTGGATACTAATTACAGCATCATGGTCATGTCCTAACTTTTCAAAAAGCTCAACAAATTCACCAACAGGTGGCTGTGAGGTTGTTGGTAATTCACTCTTTGCTTTTATTTCCTCGAAGAATTGATCTGCTGTGATATCAATCTCTTCACGGTACGATTCGACTCCAAAATTTACACTTAGGGGGATCATATGTATATTGTATTTTTCACGCAATTCATTTGGGATGTAAGCTGTACTATCGGTAACTATTGCCGTTTTCATAGTAGTAACCTTCCTCACTTTTTTTATTTCCGAATTAACTACCTTACATTTTATATGATAGAAATGGAAAAAGCATTAATTTTTAAAAGGAAAAACTCTTGTTATGATAGTTTTACACTACTTCTATAGTAAAAAATATTAAGTGTTACTTAGAGTTTTTACTTAAGCGGCAAATCTAACAAAAAATGCACCAACCTGGGTGCAAATATTACTACTATATCCCTTCCATTATCAACCTCTTCAAAGCTATCGTATCAACAGAGGTTTTACCTTGTTCGACTTTCCCTAATGCAAATCCAATCATAAAGATTTTTTGCTGAAAAGGTGCAAGTTGTTGGCCGTAATTTTCTTCAAAATGCTGTAATGATAGCTGGGATTGTTGTACTAACTCTTGAATGTTATAATTCCTATCCATTTGCCACCTCCTAGTTTCCTTAAGTTTAATTCGACAAATTGTAGCTTTGACCTTCAAAATAATTCCAATATCAACAAAGTTTTTACCGACATATATTGACATTGATGTCGAATAGTGACGAATTATTCAGCAATTGCCCTGTACTTTGTCGGTTACTTTTGGGGTTAGTCCTAATTCGACAAATGCCACGGTGTTGTCGAATTACTCTTCCACAAAATCACAATAGCTTCTTCTCTGTTCATTTATTGTTCCGTTGAATGTATCGAGCAAATGGGCGATAGGAATAAAGGTCGGTGGATATACATTACCTGACTTATAGAAGGAATAGCTACTCCAAGGATAATCTACGAGGTCTTTGACAAGGTGGGCTCTAAGAGGATTCAAATGGATATACTTACTAACTTTTAAGAGACTCTCATAAGTATAAATGGCACTGGAAAAATAATTATGGTCAAAGACTCTTCCTGAATAACCATATTTATTATTAAAATAACTTGCATATCTTTTGTTTAAGCAATGCATAAACTCGGCTAAGGAATGGGATTTGATTCGTATCAGGAGATGATAGTGGTTATTCATGAGACAGTAAGAAGGTAATTCATAGGAGAATTGATCATAGGTTTGATTGAGTATGTATAAAAAGGCTGAAAAATCTGAGTGATTAATAAAAATTGCCTCTCTCCTTACACCTCGTGAAACAACATGGTAGAACAACTCGTTATAAAATTTCTTTCTCTTCCTAGACAATGTACTATACTTCCTTTCTTCTAATGTGTGCAAAGAAATTCTCACATAAATAATGTAAACAAGCAATGATTTAGGTCACTACTTAGTAAGATAAGGTATTTCTACAAGTACATCGCATTTGTCGATTAGAGCCACACTCAAACCCTTTCGACAAGTACGTGGCATTTGTCGATTTCACCCTTTACACCATCCCCTTAGACAAGTACATGGCATTTGTCGATTACAGCCACACTCAAACCCTTTCGACAAGTACGTGGCATTTGTCGAATGGCATTTGTCCAATAACAAAAAAACGAAACACCACCATCGGCATTTCGTTTCTTAATTAAGTATATTATTTCACTTCGACCCAACCATTCTTAATAGCTACTACAACAGCTTGGGTTCGATCGTTTACATTCATTTTTTGTAGAATATTACTCACATGGTTTTTAACCGTTTTTTCACTAATGTATAATGCGTCACCGATTCCACGGTTGCTTTTTCCGTCAGCAAGCAGTTGAAGAACTTCACACTCACGGCGTGTAAGGATATGCAGTGGACGACGGATTTCAATTGTTTGAACCATGCCAGCACCATTAGCTTGTCCGTCTGCTGAAAGACGGCGGAATTCTTTCACTAAGTTGTGTGTAACTTTAGGGTGTAAATATGATCCTCCATCAGCTACTACTTTTACTGCTTCTACTAAAGAGTCTGCATCCATTTCCTTCAATAAGTAACCATTCGCACCAGATTTTAATGCGTGTGTTACATAGCTTTCATCATCATGTATGGATAAGATAATAACTTTTGTATTTGGGTTTGCATCGATCAGCTGTCTAGTTGCTTCCACACCATTAATATTTGGCATATTAATGTCCATGATAACAACATCTGGGTTATGAGCCTGAACTAGCGCTAACGCTTCATCACCGTCATCGCCTTCAGCAACTACTTCAAAGCTAGATTCAAAATCTAGAATACGTTTTACCCCTTCTCTGAACAATTGGTGATCATCAATAATTACAATGCTAGTTTTCATGCCTTCTCCTCCCCCTATCATTCTGACAATTGTCAGAAAACTGGTCAATATGACTTTCGTATGGTTTTTTTGCTAATATTTTACTCTTTCAATGGGACTTGTATCATAATAATGGTGCCTGCACCTTTTTTAGAGTCGAAGGTAATTTCCCCTTCTAACAACTCTACACGTTCCTTCATACCTAGAATTCCGAAAGAACTTTCTGGCTTTTCTACGGGATCAAAGCCTTTTCCATTGTCTTTTACGATAACAGTTACATGTTCTTTCCCTAGGTCAACCTTTACCAGTATTTCCTTAGCATCCGCATGCTTAAGTGCGTTACTAACAGCTTCTTGAACCAAGCGGAATAATGCAACCTCGAACTTAGAGGGTAATCTTTTTTCAGGACCTAGATTCTTAAAAGAAATAGTAGGTTCGCCCCCGTTATATTCTTCGATAGTAGATAGGTATTTTTTGAGGGTAGGAATTAAACCTAAATCATCCAGTGCCATTGGACGGAGGTCATAAATGATTCGTCGAACCTCATACAGCGCGGAATGGACCATTTTTCTAAGGTCTTTAATTTCTTTAAAACCGTCTTCAGCACCTTTTTCACGGAACACTCGATCAATCAATTGTGATCTCATCATCACGTTAGCGAGCATTTGGGCTGGACCATCATGAATTTCACGCGATAGCCTGCGACGCTCTTCTTCTTGAGCTTCAATGATTTTAAAGCCAAAGTCCTGCTTTTGCTTCGCATCCTCTAGCATCTCACCAACTTGTCGCATGTCACTTGTCAGATAGTTTAGTACCACACTGATTTGACCAACTAGATGCTCTGCTCTTTGGATTGTTTCCTGTAGTCCAAGTAACCTACGTTCAAGCTCATCACGTCGCTCTCGAAGCTGCTTTTCTTTTTCTCTTATAATCGTTAGTTGCATTTGAAGATTATGTGCTTTTTCATAGGCTTCACGAATTTCAGATTCCGAAAACTTATTAAATGCACCACTTACTTCAGATAAGCGATTCCTGGCAAATCGAGCATAAACCTCTAGCTTGTCCCCTTCTTGAATCACTTCGAGGACCTTATCTTTTATATCCTTCAACTCTTCAGTTAATGAAGTATATTGTTTACGCGTTTGTTCACCTATTTTAAAGACTTCACTCTTACTATGATTAACCGTTGTTACCATTTTTTCTAAAATTTTATCTAGCATTTTACTATCAATTTTTTTGGTGGACATGTCCCCACCTCCAGATTAGAAATATTTCTTTAAAAGGCTATTTCGACAAATTGTTATTTTTTATATAGATACTTTAATACTAATTTATTTGATGTAAAAAATTTGTCGTTCTATAATAAAAGAATACGACAATTTTCTTAATTTTAAAAGGGTAGTACCTAAAATTTGGGAGGTGACCCAGTGCTTACACATTATTATACAGTAAAAGGCTATGGGGAACATGAAATTATTATTGAAAAATCAAGATTTATTGCTTATATAAATCGTGCGACAACAGAGGAAGAAGCACAGAATTTTATTTTAGAAATTAAAAAGAAGCATAGGGACGCAAACCATAATTGCTCAGCTTATATTATCGGTGAACATGATCACATCCAAAAAGCAAATGATGATGGTGAACCTAGTGGTACGGCTGGCGTTCCTATTTTGGAAGTGCTGAAAAAAAAGAAGCTAAAAGACACAGTTGTAGTCATAACTCGCTATTTCGGTGGAATAAAATTAGGTGCAGGTGGATTAATTCGTGCGTATGGAAAGTCGACCTCAGAGGGGTTAAATGCTACAGGTATTGTTGAACGTACACTAATGAGAGTCATTCATACGAAGATAGATTATACGTGGCTAGGTAAAGTAGAAAACGAATTGAGATCGTCTGTATTTAAAATTAAAGAAATTAAGTATTTAGACTCAGTTGAAGTAGAAACCTATGTAGAAGAAGGACAAAAACAGCAGTTTATCGATTGGATGATTGAGCTCACAAATGGGAAAAGCGAGATAGTTGAGGGTGAGGTTACCTACCTAGAAGAAGTGGTAAATTAATCTTTTTTGAACAACCTAAATTTTTCTTATTTACTGTTTGTCGAATTTTAGATAAAATTAGAAGTTGTTCTATTAACTATATTGCCACTTAAAAAGAAACGAGGGCTTTTATGAAAGATTCAAGAACCCGTAGAAGGATGAATAAAAGGAGAAGGACTAGTAAAACAAAGAAGTTCTTCATTACATCCTTTATTATTATGCTAGTTGCTGCCGGCACATATGCCGCATATATTTTATACACAGCAAATTCTATTGCGAATAAAACATATGAAGAAATAGATCGTGAGAAGATCCCAAGTCACCGCACTGAAAAGATTAAACTTAAAGAGGACCCTGTTACAATCCTTCTTATCGGACTCGAAAATCAGGAGGGTGGGAAACCACGTTCTGATGTTTTAATGTTGATAACCATTAATCCAAAAACAAAAGAAACATATCTAGTGAGTATCCCTCGTGATACTCGAACATATATACCTGAACTTGGGAAGAACGATAAAATAACTCACTCATATTACGGCGGGGTTAGTAGTACTGTAGGGGCTGTTCAAGAACTATTTGATATCCCAATTGATTACTATGTAACTACAAACTTTCAAGGTTTTGAAGACATTGTCGATTCTCTAAATGGAATTACAGTCGACGTTCCATTTACTTTTAAGGCTCAGTTAACAGGTTCACTTGCATGGAAAACGTATACCGAGGGTGAAATGGAACTAAATGGAAATGAAGCCCTTGCATATGTCAGAATGAGAAAATCAGATCCACGTGGTGACATGGGACGTAACGATAGACAAAAACAAGTAATTAAAGCAATTGTGGATAAAGGGACATCTGTTGGTTCAATTACTAAGGTTGACGATGTACTTCGTGATGTTGGCGAAAATGTTAAAACAAACTTACCAACGAAAGATATCTTATCATTTGTTCAACTTTATAACAAAATGAAGAGCACCGAAGTGCAAACTTTACAACTTGAAGGTTATGATGATTATATAAATAGCGTCTATTACTTCATTCCAAAAGAAGAGTCCATTAAGAATATTAATACTACTCTTAAGGCTGTACTTGAAAATGACAGTACAAGCTCAAGCATAGATACTGATGAAAAAAATGAAAATGTTTCAATTAAATAACGTTAAGAGAACCTACCTGAGGTTCTCTTAGCGTTATTTTTTTTACCTTATTACTTTATACCGATTGGATTATTACCTATTATCAGATATTATTATACATATTGAGAAATTTCTACAAAATATGGAGGGAAAAGTGTGAAAAAACTTCTCGTTTCGACAATCCTTGCCACTAGCACATTCTTACCTTTATTTGTTCAGGCAAATGAAACAAATGCACAAGTAAACTACCCGATTGAACTAAAGGCTATCAATAAGCTAACTGTTCATAAAGGTGCTACCACTGCTTATGCGAAAGTACGTGAAATCTCTGCAGGACAAAAAGTAACAGTAATTGACGAATTCACCAATGCCTTTGGTGAAAGATGGTATCGACTCGATCTTGGTTCAATAAAAGGATGGGCTGAATCTTCTAATATCGAAAAAAAGGAAACTATTTCTAGTGATCAACAACTAATACAAGTTACAAACGCTTTAGTAAGAAAAGGTGCTACTACATCTTACCCGATAGTTTCTACTTTAAAACAAGGTGCTAAAGTTACTGTCATTGATGAGTTTACCAATTCAACCGGTCAAAAATGGCTTCGAATCGACCTTGGCTCTGTTAAGGGGTGGACTGAAGCATCTAATCTAGTAACTCAACAAACGACTAATCAAAAACAAATACAGGTTGGGAATGCACCTGTTCATAAAGGTGCTACTACATCATATCCGATTGTATCCTTTTTAAAACAAGATCAACAGGTATCTATTATTGATGAATTTACAAATGCTTCAGGTGATTTATGGTATCGTGTTGACCTTGGTTCAGTAAAAGGCTGGGTTCACAGCACAGCATTTGTTAAAAATGCACTTTCAGAAAACGTATCAGTACCTGAAGAGGAAACAATTGAACCTACTGACCCTCCAATTACTGAAGAAAACCCTGCCCAGGAGAAGATTCCTGAACCTACTGTGAAAGCAGTTCCAAACGGGACAATCATGTACAGTACATCATTATCGGAGTCAGTGAGAAAAGGTGCTTCGCATACCTATGCATCAGTAAGTACCCTAACACTTGGTCAAAAAGTGACAGTTGTTGATCATTTTATTGATCCTAATTCAGTCCTATGGTACCGAGTCGAATACACCCTAGGGAAAATGGGTTGGGTTAAGGAAGAAATCCTACAACAAAAAGCAATAGTAAATAAAACATTTTATATTAGTGTGGATGTAGCAAACGTAAGAAAAGGACCTGCCTTAACAGAGTCCAAGTTGACAACTTTAAGAAAAGGAACTGCACTAAAAGTAATTGACCAAAGCATAGACACTAATCGCCAGATCTGGTACAAATTTTTATCTGAAGATAATACCCAAGCTTGGGTGCATGAATCTGTTGTTACTGACAAGGTTGTGCCAGTTCAACGTCTAATGGCTATTGGTACACGCCATGCGAAGTTATACAAGGGAGCAACTCTACAATATAGTACCATAGAAAATCTAACTTACTTTTCAAAAGTAACGGTGTTACAAGAGTTTATAAATGCCTCTAACCAAAGGTGGCTTAGAGTAAAGACTCCTTCCGGAAAAATAGGTTGGATTCCAAGTTGGGAAGCTATTATTTCAGTCCAAGATTATAAGTATGTTTATCCATTTAACGATGGATCGATTCGAAAGGGCGCTGCAGATAGCTATGCAGTTGCAGGAACGTTCAGAGCAGGAGATGAACTTATCCGTCTATGGCAGCATGGAAACTGGCTAAATGTCGAAACAAAGGATGGTAAACGAGGTTGGGTGAAACAAAGTGATACCTCTCCTACTTCAATTAAGAAACTACTATCACCTAGCTTCGAATTAATAAATGGTGAAAGCCATCTAATCTGGAAAAAACCTAATGGATTCAGTTTCCCATACAAAATGTTATCTAATAACAGGTTGGAACTAGCTGGACTAACACAGATTGATATACCTAACACCCTAATTCCGGGTATCACTAGATATGAATTAAATAAAATTAGTCCTACTAACCATTCACTAATCATTCATTTTCAACCTGGATACACATTTACTATTAGAAATCACGCAGACTCCTTATCCTTAAAGGTGATGGAAGTTGGCTTGGTTGGTAAGAAGATTCTCATTGATGCTGGCCATGGTGGATCTGACCCAGGAGCGATTGGTCGTTCTGGGTTATATGAAAAAGTAGTGACACTGGATACCGCACTATTACTAAAAGCAGAATTAGAAAAAGCAGGTGCTATCGTTCAACTCACTAGAAGTGATGATAAATTCTTAACACTTCAAGATAGAACTCTACTTTCAAATCTATCAGACTATGATGCTTTTATTAGTTTACACACAGATTCATTTACAAATAGGGATGCAAAAGGAACAACAACTTTTTATAATACTTCATTAAATTTTAATAGCACTAAGAGTTATCAATTAGGACAAACAGTTCAAAAACATTTGATAGCGAACCTAGGCACATCTAATAGAGGGGTAAAAAATCAAGAATTTTACGTGAATAAAAGAAATGAACTTCCTAGTATTCTAATAGAATTAGCTTTTCTATCAAACCCAACGGAAGAAGCATTATTAAAAACGACTGAGTTTCGTTACAAAGCAGCATTGGCTATAAAAAATGCACTAGAAGAATATTTCTCTACTTTTTAAACTAAATACTATATATAAAATGGGGGAAACGAATATGAAGAAAAAGCATTTATTTATCACTGGAACATTAGCAGTAGGAATTGGAATTGCCGCTTTTGTACCTAGTTCAATTACAGCTTCCAATAACGTTATTCTTGCGAGTGTTGATTGGGTGAACTCACAGATAAACCCTATGAAATCTCAAATTACGGCTCTTGAAACAAGAATCAACCAGCAACAACAAGAGATTAATACATTAAAACAACAAATTGCAAATGGAGTAGGAAGTGGAACATATACACCACCTGTAGTGACATCTCCTGCACCATCTGCGCCATCAACTTCACTGCCGTCAACAGTATATGTATCTACGGCTTCGGCAACACTTCACTCAGGAGCTACAGCTAGCTACAAAGTAATTGCTACAAGAACATCTGGTGCAGCGTTAAAGGTAATTGATCAACATGTATCATCCAACGGTACTTGGTATCGAATTGAACTTTCTTCGACCCTTAAAGGATGGATTTTCTCTGGAAATGTTTCTAGTACAAAAGGAGATGTTGCAGCAAAAACTCCTTCACAAGTTGTAACAGTTGGTGAAGTCCATCTTAGAAAAGGTGCTACTACTTCTTATGGGGTAATTGAAACATTAAAAAAGGGTACAACCTTAAAGTATATATCAGTCTTTACTAATAGTGCTGGTGAATCATGGTATAATGTGGAAACCGCAACAGGAAAACGTGGGTGGATCTTCGGAAAATTAGGCGAGGTGAGGTAAGTAATGAACAAATTACTTTTCTCAGTGCTGACTATCGCTCTACTTCTCGTGTTACCTGGGAATTCAAAAGCACAAAATCTAGTTTACCCGAATCCTGTTACTGTATTAATCTTTGAAAATAGCACTGGTTACACAGCTACCCTTAATGGCAACTATCAGTTGGTTAATAAACAGACTGGAGCAACAACTGTTTTACAATCCAATCCATTAGGTATATCAAAGTCAGGTACCAATGTTGTCATTACAAATGGACAAACTGTTCACACTTCAGCTAACGGATTTTTAATACAAGAGATCATTGGGAAAGTAGCAGCATTTTCTCAAGACACGATTGTAAGAAAAGGTGCGACCACGAGTTATGAACAACTAACAGTTGCAACAGCTGGTACAACTGCTACTTACAACGACATTTTTATAAATGGCTCAGGAGAAACTTGGTACAGTGTTACACTATCAAACAAAATGACTGGTTGGGTACAAAGCACAACAACATCACTTATCGAAGCTAATTCTCTATCTCTTACTACAATCAACGGTGTACGATACCGTGGAAGTTTTGATATCAGATTAAAAAGCGATAAAATTCAAGCAATCAATGTGTTAGATATGGAAGATTATTTAAAAGGTGTTGTTCCTAGTGAAATGCCTGCTTCTTGGCATATGGAAGCTTTAAAGGCCCAAGCAATTGCAGCTAGAAGCTTTGCTCAAAATTCAATGATTTTATCAAACACAGCAACAAGCCAAGTATATCGTGGTTTTACGGGAGAACATCCTCGAACAAACGAAGCAATCGCTGCAACTAGAGGATTACTTGTAAAATATAATGGAAGGCCTATTCAAACCTTTTTCCATTCAACAAGTGGAGGAAGAACAGCAAACGTTGGAGACGTCTGGAATTCAAACCAAGCGAACTTCCCCTACTTAGTAAGTGTAGAAGATCGATTTGAAAACTCTCCACATAGTGTTTGGTCACATACCTTCTCTGCTTTAACGATTTTAAAATCCTTTGGCTTTTCAGAGTCAACGATTTTGTATGATGTAATCACTGAACAAAAAGGTGCGAATGGAGAAGTCGGTGGTGTAACTGTAAAAACAAGTGAAGGTGAAAAAACCATTCGTGGTAATGAAAGTGTTATAAGAAAGCTGTTTCCTCTGAATGACACACGTGTATACAATCAACTTCTATCAAATTGGTTTTCTATTGAACTAAGCAAAGAAGTGAGAAGTTTCTTAGTACAAACGACCTCTAACCTGCTAAATATAGATTCGGTTAAGGGACATGTTGTTCAAACTACTTCAGGTACCCAAACCATTTCTACTGATAATATGTCAGTTCAAACAGCAAACGGTACAATTTCAACTACTGGTGGCGTTGAATCAGTAAAGGTAAACGGAAAAGGTTGGGGTCATCGTATTGGAATGAGCCAATATGGTGCGAAAGGATACGCTGAAAATGGGTGGACTGCGGAACAAATACTAACTCATTATTATAAAGGTACAACCGTTTCAAAATAATGATGTGAAGCTTGGAAGTATTATATACCTCCAAGCTTTTATGTTTTTTCACCCTTCTTTGTCGGGATATCGGCCTCAAATCAGATTTATCGGCCTTATCTGAAGGATATCGGCCTTAACTCAATTTTATCGGCCGCAACTAACAAAATATCGGCCATTCACTAAATATCAGCCCCTCGACAATAAAAAAGAGTGCTATTGATTTAGCACTCTTTCCTCATTCACTTCTCAATATTCCGTAACAAATCATCCACAATACTCGACCACGAATATTCAGCTATAGCCAGTTTCCGGCCATTTTCAGATAGTTGCTTGTATTCCTCTTCAGATAGCTCCACTAACTTGCGGATTTCATTCACAATCCCCTCTGGGTTTTCAGGCGGGGCAATCTTTCCGCAGTTATGTTCTTCCAGGATACTAGCACTCTCGCCATCCCCACAATACAACACAGGAGTACCTGTAGAAATCGCAGGGAATATCTTCGAAGGTCGCGCCCCTTTAAAAAGCTCGATATTTCGCAGAGAAACAATACTATAATCCGAAATCGAAAAGATCTCTGGCATTCTTGAAACTGGAACAGAGCCATAAAATGTTACATTCGAAAGCTCCAGTTCTTCTTTTAGCTTCAACAACTTATCCTTTTCCTGTCCATCTCCTACAAACAGAAAGTGGACATTTGGATACTCTTCTTTTAAAAGAGCTGCCGTTCGTAAAATGGAATCAAGTGCTTGAGCATATCCAAGTGCACCTGCATAAGTAAATACCTTCTTACCTTCTAACCCAAGCTCTTTAATAAGTCCTTCATGCTTTGGCATTGGCACAAAGAAGTCAGTATTTACCCCATTTGGTAAGAGGAAAACATCTTCTTCCTTTTTGCCATGCTTAATCATATAATCTTTAATACCGTCTGTCGCAGTAGCAATTTTCCAAGACTTTCGGTATAAAAAGTGCTCGAGCCAAGTTGCCAGTTTTATAAATGTTTTATTTTTAAGGATTCCCAACTCTACTGCTGATTCAGGCCAGATGTCTGCAATGTTAAAAACAAACTTAGCACGTTTGAACTTAGCTGCAACATAGCCTGTTATTCCCAAAAACAGGGGTGGAGAATTACAGATAATTACATCAGTTGGTTTGGCTTTCCACATAGAATAGAACGAACTAAAAGTAAATGAGAAATATGAGGCTAGCCTTTTCCAAAAGCTTCCCTTTGGTGATGGATAGATCCATGATCGATGAACAGGAATTCCATCGTACTCCTCGAACTTGTAACACATCCCTTTGTATTCTTCTGGAATGATACCATGGGGATGATGTGGGAACGCGGTTAGCACCTCAATTTGATGACCTCGTTTAAGAAGCTCTTTACTTACTTCATATACACGTATTTGTGGTGCTCCCGTTTCTGGCGGAAAGTGTTGACATAGATAAATTACTCTCATTGTCTTACTCCAATCACAATTAGCTATTTCAGAATTTGTTTTAAATATTGTTCTAGTTTATCTTTTAAATCATCGCGTTTAAGCGCGAAATCAATGGATGCTTGTAAAAAGCCGAACTTATCACCAACGTCATAACGGTTACCTTTAATTACATAAGAGTAGATCGATTGTTCTTTTAATAGAGCATCGATCGCATCCGTTAGCTGTATTTCACCTTTTTTATCAGGCTGACCCTTCTCTAACAAATCAAATATTTCTGGTGTTAACACATATCGACCAATAATCGCTTGAGTAGAAGGTGCTGCTTCTACATCCGGTTTTTCTACAAGACTGTTTACTTTAAACAGTTCATCTTGTTGTTCTGAATAGTCTACAATTCCGTATTTATTTACTTCAGAACGAGGAACTTCATGTACACCTAAAATACTTGACCCTACTTCGTTATATTGATCAATCATTTGCTTTAGTGCAGGTACCTCACTATCGATAATGTCGTCTCCTAGTAAAACGGCAAAAGGTTCATTACCGATAAACTTTTTCGCACATAGTACTGCATGACCAAGTCCTAGAGGCTCTTTCTGACGAACATAATGAATGTCGACCATATTAGAGATGGATTCAACCACTTCAAGCATTTCTTTTTTCCCTGTCTTTTCAAGTAAAAGTTCAAGCTCTACTGATTTATCAAAGTGGTCTTCTATCGCCCTTTTATTACGTCCAGTCACAATGATAATATCTTCGATTCCAGACTTAACCGCTTCTTCAATGATAAATTGAATAGTTGGTTTATCAACAATTGGAAGCATTTCTTTTGGTTGTGCTTTTGTGGCAGGTAAAAAACGTGTTCCAAGACCTGCTGCAGGTATGACTGCTTTTCTTACCTTTTTCATATCTTATACCCCTTTCAGAGTTCGTCCGTATAACTCTAACATTCCATTTGCGTTGTCCGTCCAATTGTAGTTTTCCTTAACATGCTCGATTCCGGCTTCACCCATACGCTTTCGTAAATCTGAATCCTCAATTAGGGTAATGAATTTTACGGCTAATGCCTCCGGATCCTCTTTAGGTACAACAAACCCTGTTTTACCTTCTATCACAACCTCAGGTAATCCACCGACATTTGAAACTACTGCTGGCACACCACAAGCCATAGATTCAACAGCAGCTACACCAAAGCTCTCACTATTTTCCGTTGAAGGGACTGCAAAAATGTCGATTTTATTTATATAGGTTGGCACTTCATCATTAGGAACTCTACCTGTAAAGGTTGTTACTTCCTTAAGACCCAATTGTTCTACCATCTGTTCGTATTCCGCACGCTGTGGTCCATCTCCTACGATTAAAAGCTTGGTATTGTTGTTACTAGCGTGGACAAGGGAAAAAGCTTTTATTAAGTCAGCAATTCCATATTTATCAGATAAAGCCTTAACCGTTCCTATGGTAACCGTTTCGTTATCATTATTTACACCCTGGATCGGTTTGAACTTCTGTAGGTCCACACCAAAAGGAGTAACCTCTATCGGAACATTAATATATTTTCTCGTTTCACCAGCCATCACGTGACTTGTTGAGCAAATAACATCCGCTTTTCGTAATGTAAATTCAACAATTTGTTTATTAACAGGGTTTTGTTGGGGAAACTGATAAATGTCTCTTCCCCAAACCGAAACGTAAAATGGATGATAATTAGCTAAAGCACCAACGAAGCCATAACTCGACACATAATGAGCATGAAGGATATCAGGTTTGAATGTCGAAAGCTGTTTTTTTAGAGCAAATAAGCTCGAAATATACGATAATTTCCCGGGAAAAAGTTTTGGTAAAACCACTGTTTCGACTTCTTTCGCATTTTCCTCTGAGTAATGATCCGCAAATGTTACAACTTTGACTTCAATCCCTTGATTTTTATAAAACAATGCCCATTTATGTGTATGAATTGATCTACTAGGAGCTAGTAATAATACCCTCATAGTACCTCCTTGATAAGCGTGTTTTTCACTTTTTCAACCCGTGCAAGCCAAGAATGTTTCGCCATGAATGTTTCTTTTATATTTTTGGCATACTGTTCTTTGTTAGCAA
The DNA here is from genome assembly GCF_017873715.1 of Cytobacillus luteolus. Lineage (NCBI taxonomy): Bacteria > Bacillati > Bacillota > Bacilli > Caryophanales > Bacillaceae > Litchfieldia > Litchfieldia luteola. The sequence continues at coordinate 276,404 of NZ_JAGGKM010000005.1, read as the reverse complement.
TCATATTGTTGATGGCTTCAGCCATAGACTCTTTCTCATCCTTACAAATAGCACCATACTGACCGGATTCAATGAAGTGCTTTTGAGATGTACAATCTGTTGCCACAATTGGCAATCCTGCAGATAAGTATTCAACTAGCTTAACAGGGACTGAAAAATCGTAATATTCGTTGCGGTAGCGCGGAATAAATGCAAAATCCATTTCCTTATATAAATCATCCAACTTCGCCCCACTAATATGCTTAACAGTAACTTTCAACTGTTCTATTCGGCTCCGCTTGTCTTGTGGCAGTGATTGATACTCATCTTCACGACACACTACAGTCAGGTTACAAAGTTGTTCAGACTTATTTACTTTTTCGATTGCATCTAATAATAGATAGAGACCATAATCCTCATTATTGATTCCACCTACATATAGGCCTTGGTAAGGTTTTTTTGAGTCATAATTATGATACTCCCCAGTATTCTTACCCCCAGGTGGCAATTCAGTCATCGGACGATTAATGTCTACATAAGCTCCCATTTCATTGCTCGGCAGAAAGATGGTATCCATGTATTTTTCATAAAACTTTTCTTCAAATCGATAGATGGATTTCATTATGAACTTTTTAATCCCTTTTAGAGGATAAAGCTCATCGAATTTCCAATAGACATCTCTATAAAAAATACCAACAGGTACTTTTTTTCTTTTTAAAAAGGATAGAATTTCACGGTCGACAAGCGGTCTGGCAGGTTTATGACCCGGGTCAGTTAACCACAGTGGAATTGTTTGATTTTCCATATAACAAAACCATAAATCTTCAAGAACACCCTGTTGCGAAAGTTGCTTGAATTGCTTCTCTCTCTCAACAGTATTTCCATGTATGCAAATGATTTCAACCTGTTCCTTTTCACCCCATTGCTTGAATGCTTTAAGCATTTCATGTGGGCGAACCTTTGAACCACTATTTGCATTTTCAGCTAACTGAAATGGATAATATACGAGAACTTTTTTCATATTAATTCTCCCTAACTCTTTTAAAATAAGCTGTTAAATCTAGTCGGAATCGAATAAATAATAGCATTCCTGTAAATAGGACGATTAGAATAAACCAGATTGGGTTAAATAAAAAGTCTGCAAACCCGCCAACTAATGTACGAGGTAAATTGATTGAAAAATATATAAATAAACTAACAAACACTGGGTTTTTAGGTAGTCTTAAAAACACAATATAAACAGCTTGAATGACTAGACCAATGTAAATAGTCGCCATTACAATCCCTAAATATCCGAAATTTGCGTAAGCTTCCGCAACATACAAGGTATTTAACACTCCACCTGTACCATCTGCAACTCGTTGTGGGAACGCCTGCTCCATTACTAATCGTGCTGATCGAACTTGTTCGACATCAAATAAGCCAACTAACATTCCAGGTAAGCTTCTCCCCTGTAAAAATGGTAGAGATTCTCCAAAGATATTTAGATGGAGGAAGGTAGGTGATATCTGCGCAAAAATTAGACGGCCAATTGGACCAGTTGAGATTGATAAATATGATTCTATATTTGTAACACCTTGAATAAAAACATACATAATTAGTAGTAAGGCCGTTGCCAAAGAACCAATTATAAACACTTTCATCGGTGTAAATTTCGTTTTTCCAATATAAATACTTACTAACAAGAACATAATGACATAAAAGAATATCGGCGATTTCGCAAGGTCGTATACACTAATCAAGACCGAGCAACCAAACAACCCTAGAAATAGAATCTTCCATTTAAAATGTTCTGTTTTTACACTATATACATAAGCAATTAATGATAAAAGTGGTGTAAGGGCAATAGCAAAGATGTTACGAACAAGTACATTGCCTGTGAAATTCCGTGCTGCTTCGATACGTAGCTTTGCTAGTTCCGCTGTATTACCTTTTAATAGTTCTAAAAGGGGAATTTGATTTGTTTTTAACATGGTATAAGCAACGGCTAACATACTAATCAATGATAGGGTCGCAAAGAAAAAGTAAAACTCAGTCCTCACTCCAAAAGTCGGCTCAACCGGCTTTTTTAAGTAGTCATTAAATTCATGTTTTGCATCAAAGCCTACCAATTTACTTAAGATGTACATTGTTAATGGTAAAAACACCATGACAAAACAAATAACTAAGAAACCAATCACACGATATTGTTCGTGTGCTAGTTTATTGATCATATAGTAATTGTCCTTACCTAAGACAATAAAGATTGGCCCAATAAATGATGAGACCAATAAGGAATAATAGAAAATAATTGAATTTAAATTCGGTTTTAGTATAGAGAGACTTCCAGATACTTTTTTAAAGAGTATCACGGAAGTCATCAATACGATAAACCATATTAAGATATAAAGCATAGTCATCACCTAGCTCATTTTCGGATAGCTTCTACAATTTTCCGGGACGCATTTCCATCTCCGAAAACTAATTTGTAAGAAGGAGAAACCTCTTTATTTACAGCCTCAATAATTTTATTAACGTCAGTGCCGACAAGGATATTTGCTTCACCTTCTAGTGTTTCCACCCATTCTGTTTGCTCACGAACAGTGACACATGGTACTTCCATAAAGTAAGCTTCTTTTTGAACGCCACCAGAATCTGTAATGATTTTTTTGGCATTGCTCTCAAGTGTAAGCATATCTAAATAACCTACTGGCTCAATTACCTTTAGGTTGGGGATTTCATCTAGCTTTAATCCATAGCTCTCAAGCTTATGTTTTGTACGTGGGTGAATTGGCCAAACTTTCAGCTCGTCAATTTTATTAAACGCTTCTAAAATATTATTGATTTTTTGTTCGTCATCTGTATTTTCAGCACGGTGAATTGTAATTAAATGATATTGCTTTGACTCTAAACCATGTTTCGTTAAAATTTCTGAACCTTCATTAGCGAGCTTTTTATTATAAACAACAGCATCATACATTACATCTCCAACGTTGATCACATTGTGGGTGATGTTTTCGTTAGTAAGGTTTTCAATCGCCGTATCCGTTGGACAGAATAAATACTCTGAAACATGATCTGTCATTATGCGGTTGATTTCTTCTGGCATTTTTTTATTAAAGCTTCGTAAACCAGCTTCAATGTGAACAACTGGAATGTGTAACTTAGCGGCCGCAAGTGCACCAGCTAATGTTGAGTTCGTATCACCATACACAAGAAGATAGTCTGGCTTTTCAGCTAGTAAGATTTCCTCGATTTGAGCTAACATATCGCCAGTTTGCTTTCCATGGGATCCTGAGCCTACACCAAGGTGGAAATCAGGTTTTGGGATATGTAATTCTTCAAAGAAGATGTCTGACATATTTGCATCATAGTGTTGACCAGTATGAATAATAAGCTCTTCATGCTCTTTACGTAGTTCACGAGAAACAGGAGCTGCTTTAATAAATTGAGGTCTTGCACCTAAAACCGTAATGAATTTCATTACATTCATCCTTTCACGTTCTGAATATAATCTTTTGCCAAAAATGAATTAATATTATAAGGATTCTCGAACCTTACCTTTTCGTATTTAAAGGATATATTTCGAAGATAGTTGACATATCCACCATAGATCCCAAACCACTCCATTGGGTCTTTGTAATACTGCTGGTAAACCCGTTTTTTATTATAAGCCTTCTTTAGGATTGGGTAGAGTGCTCCATACTTGTTTTTCAAGGAAGTAGCACTTCCACTTTTTTGTATAGGTTTCTCAAAAAAGGTAGGATACATGTGATGTAACGTCATATCGTATAAATATTTCTTGAAACGGTATTCAGTAGGCACCTTTAGGAAGAAATTCATTAGTTCATCATCCCATAGTGGAATCTCCCACTCTTGGTTGTAATACTCATACACTCGTAGCGAGTTTATAATGAATTTCGCCTGTCTTTCCTTCCAATCCCAATATTCAAATAAAGCACTTGCTTGTTCCTTATTATCATAATCTAACCCTTTAAGAGAAGATTTAATTTCACTGATTACATCCGACACAGCTGCCTGATTACTTGTCTCCCATAATCTATGATGCTTTTTCATGATTTGCTCAACTACATCATCGAGAGTATAAGATTTGTCTTGGATAATTTCATAGGATAAGTGACTTCCGGCTATAAAATCGCCTGAATGTCCCGGCATAAACACATAATCCTTATCTGCCTTATTAATGATCTCTGTAACGGCCGGCCAATCCTGTAGGTGGGCCATTGATGAGGCATTAGTGGCAAAATGAAGATAGTTTTTCCATTCACTTGAGTGATACCAGCGTTGCCAATCCTCTCTAGAATAAGGGATAAAGGTCCATGGAATCCCAAGTTTATCTGCAATTTCCTTACTTTTTTTCGCTTCTTGATTACCTGGACGTCCGTAGGTAAAGCCTTCAACACTTTTTACACCATATTCTTTTAAAAGCAGTGCAATGATCCGTGAATCGTAGCCACCACTTAATGGAATCATTACATGCTTATCTTTCACTCTGTCATAGAGCTTTTGAAATAAGTTGTGAAAGCTTTTTGTTAACTCCTCAACACCCGTTTCGATATCCATGTTTTCAGGATTGTGATAATAACGGTAGTATTGTAACTTTTCTATTTTATCTTGGCGAATTATGATTGATTGCCCAGCTTCTATTTGAAAAACATCGTCAAACAATGTTCGATCGTTCGCTACAAATCCTGTAAGGAGAAATTCTACAGCTGAAGTACGGTTTAATGAAGTGCCTTGGGTTTCATCAACCAACCTATCGGTTACAACCACTTCATTCCCTTTTTTATAATAAAACAAAGGAATACTTCTTTTTCGGTCACATGCTGCAAACGTATAGTTAGAAGTTTGATAAATAACTGCAAATTCTCCAGACCAATCGGTAATGAGTTTTTCAGTAAATTCCACCTGTGAAAGGTAATCAGTGATTGTATGATTGGTATACAAAGTATTACCTACATAGATATATCCACTGAAATAAAATGTTGCATCACCACGGGTGCCTTGTTTCCAACGTTGTTCATTTTGAAGAAAGATTTTTGTACCGTTCAATTACATCACCTTTATCTTTTAAGTTTCAGCGGTTACAGGCTTTTTACGGAAATCACGATCAACTCGGCTCACGACAGTCATCACAATGAAATACCCCCATGCCGCTAGGATATAAATTCCTGGTAAGCTACTTTCTTGAATGTAAATAATCGCAAACACAGCAAGTAGCATATTACTAAACAAAAATGCCATTTTAAAAAATGACACAGGGACATAATACGCTTTTTGGCTTTTGAAAAAGATTAAGATAATAGCAACAATATAAGATAGTAAATAAGCTGCCACGGTACCCCAAATGGAGTATAAGGGAATTAGCACAAAGTTCAATCCTAGATTAACAAGAGCAGCTATCCCAAATGCAATTGATATATACTTCGTTTGTTTCGAGAAGAAAATGCCCACTGAAATAATCATGTAAAAGAAATTTAAAAATGTTACAGCAGCGATTGGAGCGACATATTTATATGCCTCATAATAGTTTTGGTCTAATAACTTGATGACCCAAGGCATAATTGTAGCAACAAATAATACCCCTACTGTCCCAAGTAATAAAATCGCCATGTACAGTTTAGAAAAAACATGCTCACTACCCTTTTTATCTTTTAACGACATTGAGTAAGGTCTCCATGCCATTTGAACACCGCTTGTTAGAAGAGTAATAAGTGCTGCAAATTTCATAGCCGTTCCGTAAATCCCGACCTCTGTGAATGATGTGAACTCTTTTAAGAAAAATACATTCGCATTTACAATGACCCAAAATGCAATCGAAGCAGGGACAAGTGGTGCAGCGTATTTTAGGATTTCTTTTAAAACCTGCTTATCAATTGAAAAACGAAGATAAGAGAATAGGTACTTACTGATTAACAAGAGAACAACAACTGCACTTATAATTCTTCCGATTAAAATCCCTTCAACTGATGTTAAAAAGTATCGTAGAATCGCATAGGATAGGACAGCGACCAAGAGCATTTTTAATACTGTATAAATAACAACTTTTAGTGTCTTAAATTCATAACGTAACACTGTCAATATAAGTGCGACGACCGTGTCTAGAAGCAAAATACCTATGCTTAAATACAGAAAATGTGCATAATTTGGATTATCTAACAAAGCATTAGATAACCATTGCCCTCCAACTAAGATAGCTAAGAAACATACTGCAACGATTCCTAACCTAAAGAGCATAACGTTTTGAACATATCTCTTCCGCTTAGCTTCATCCTTCGTATCAAAGTAGTAGAATGCCAACGCAGAATCAGTACCAAAGATAACTAAAAAGGTTAGCATCGCAGTAATACGGTCTAAGTAATCGAGTACACCGTATTCCGCCGGATTTGGCAGGTAATGTGTATAGATCGGCAACATGATAAAAGCGATCAGCTTTGTACCTACATTCATTAACGCATAAAGGAGGGAATCCCCTCCTAATCGTTTTAACTGAGCTAGCAACCTACAACAACTCCCGCTCGTCTACATTCTTACTAAACTTTGCAGGAATCCCCTTCACAACTGTTTTTGGTTCTGTGTCTTTTGTAACTAGTGCACCTGCTGCTACAAATGTTTCTTCAGCAATCGTAATTCCAGGAAGAATGATGGATGCTCCACCAACACGTGCACCACGTTTTACAATTGCACCTTTGATTTTTTCAAAGCGCTCTTCTGTTCTTCCCATAAAGTTATCGTTTGTTGTTGTTACACAAGGTGCGATAAAGACATGGTCCTCAAGTGTTGTATATGCAGTTATATATGAATTTGATTGAATTTTTGTTCTTGTACCGATGTTCACGTAGTTCTCTACCGTTACACCACGTCCAACAATAACATAGTCTCCAATGTTAACATTTTCACGAACACTAGCTAAGTCAGCAATTAATGTATTCGAACCTATCGTTGCGCCACGATAGATCACACAGTTAGCACCAACCGTTACATCTTCTCCTAATTGTAAAGGAGGAATATCAGCTGATAGCTTAACTGTACTTGTTTTAGCAGGTTTAGGTGGTTTGCCTAATACTGCACCGTCCGCAATTGTTGTGTTGTCACCAATAACTGTACCTTCATGAATGGTCACACGGTTACCAATGATGACATTTTTTCCGATCTTTGCATCTTTTTCAATGACTGTAAAATAACCTACTTGTACGGAATCATCTAGGGTTACGCTTGAATCAATAAAGTTCATTAAAATTCTCCCTTGTTATTACAATTTAATGTATTTGTTTGGTTTTTCTACACCTTTTAATGCATTACGTGTATCAAAAATCACCGGGCTATGCTTTGCAATTAATTCGTAATCAAAGTCAGAGTGATCAGTTGTTACAATCACTAGATCTGAATTTTTCAGAAGCTCTTCTGTTAGTTCAACTGTTTCTACAACACGGTTGCAAGAACGGAATGATGTAACATAAGGATCTACTACTGAGAATTCAGCACCTTGTTTATCTAAAATATCAAGGATGTTTAACACTGGGGACTCCCTTACATCATCAATATCTTTCTTATAAGCTACACCTAAAAGAGTTATTTTCGCGCCGCGTAATGCCTTTCCATCTTCGTTTAAGATGTGCATTGCACGGTTTACTACGAATTCAGGCATGCCATTGTTAATTTCACCTGCAAGCTCGATTAAACGAGTGTGGTAGTTATATTCACGTGCTTTCCATGTTAAGTAGAATGGATCGATCGGAATACAGTGACCGCCTAGTCCAGGACCTGGGTAAAATGCCATGAATCCATAAGGCTTTGATTTAGCTGCATCGATTACTTCCCATACATCAATTCCCATCTTGTCACAAAGAATCGCCATTTCGTTAGCTAATGCAATGTTAATATGACGGAAAGTATTTTCGAAGATTTTTTCCATTTCAGCTACAGCTGGACTTGAAACTTCGTGTACATCTCCCTCTAATACACTACGATATAGAGATGCTGCCACTTTTGTACAATTATCAGTAATACCACCAACAACCTTTGGTGTATTTTTTGTTTTAAATTGTTTGTTACCTGGATCTACACGCTCAGGTGAGTAGGCAACAAATACAGATTCACCAGTCACTAACCCTTTAGCTTCTAATGCTGGACGTACGATTTCTTCAGTAGTACCAGGGTAAGTTGTAGATTCTAAAACAACAAGCATTCCCTCATGTGCATACTTTGCAATTTCAGTTGCAGAGCTTTTTACATAAGAAGTATCTGGTTGTTGATATATATCAAGTGGTGTTGGTACACAAATTGCTACTGCATCAACATCAGCAATACGGGCATAATCAGTCGTTGCAATAAGCTGACCACTTTTAATCATTTGGCTTAAGTCTTCATTTACAACATCACCGATATAATTAATACCCATATTTACTTGTTCTACACGACTTTCTTGTACGTCAAAACCAATTACTTTATAACCTGCTTTTGCTTTTTCAACAGCTAGTGGTAGACCTACATAACCAAGTCCTACTACCCCGATAACAGCTTCTTTATTTTCTATTTTAGATTGTAATTGTTCAAATAAACTCATTGGTACGTTCACTCCTGTTTTAAGATAATGTAATTTGTGTACCTTTTTCAGATGACTCTATGATTGCTAAAATTAATTTAATTGGAGCCATTCCATCCTCACCGGATACAATTGGTTCACGGTCTTCTTTGATTGCATCTACCATATCTTCTATAATCCATTGATGCCCTGGTTTACCAAATGGATCAGCTTTTATTTCTTCAACCGTACTATTAATTTCTTCCTCTGTAACACCCTCTATATCCCATGTCTCAATATAGTTCGCATTACGACCGCCAATTTTGACCGAAGCTGTTTCACCGAAGATCGAAATGGATTCTTCTAGGTTCTTAGGATAAATTGTTGTAGCAGCTTCTATCACCCCAAGTGCTCCATTTTTAAAGCGAACAACACTTGTTGCTACATCTTCTGTCTCAATGTTTCGTAGTCTAGTTGCAACCATTGATTGAACCGATTCAACAGGTCCCATTAACCAAAGCATTAAGTCAAGGTTATGGATGGCTTGGTTCATTAAAACCCCGCCATCAAACTCTTTCGTTCCACGCCAGGGAGCTTGATCATAATACTCTTGGTTACGATTCCATCTTACCGTAGCATTAGCATGACTTAGTTTGCCAAACACACCAGACTCAACTTTTTCTTTTAATTTTTGAATCGCTGGGCGGAAACGGTTAGGGTGAACAACCGCAAGTTTAACCCCGTTTTCTTTAGCAACTTCAATCATTTCCTCAGCATCTTCAAGTTTAAGTGACATTGGTTTTTCTACAATAATATGGCGTTTATGTTCTGCTACAATTTTAGTTAAACGTGCATGTAGGCCAGAAGGCACACATATATTTACAACAGAAATGTCGTTATTTTCCTCTAACATTACTGATAAATCTGTATAAGTCTTTACCCCAGTTGGGACTTCTTTTAAACGTTCAGTGTTTGTATCACAGATTGCAGTTAACTTTGCACCTTCTGCTTTTTCAATTGCATCAATATGCTTACTAGCAATATGCCCCATACCAACGATAGCAAATTTAATCATGCTCGTAGTACCTCCTTGCATCAAATAAATACTTCCATAACATTAAGAATGCAACTGTAGCTAATAAGCCTAAGATAGCACCTAATGCCATGCTTTCTTTTAAGTGTGTATTTGTTTTACCAACAGTAGATGAAACTAAAGCTGGTTTCTCAAAGAAAAGTAAGTCACCTCTAACTCGGTTAAGAGTAGCATTCGTTTCTGCAATTTGAGCTTTTGTCCAAACTGCAAGTTCGCGATAGTTGTTCTGCTCATCTAATTCCAAATCAACTCTTGCTAATTGTGTTTCATAAATAGCTTGCGCCTTTTCTAAGGCCCCTGCTCTTTCCTCTAAAGTTGTAACGTATTTAGATGTATTATTTAATCGGTTCTCAGCCTGTATTTGAAGATCATTCAATAAAGATTCTGCAACTTCATTAAGTTCACTCTCAATTGTTTTTGCATTATCACCATTGATTGTTAATCTAATATAGCTGTCTCTCGCCACATACGCATCAAATCCACCAGTAACAAATTCCTTATACTTACTTTCAACAATCTCTGGATCTGTTACTCCTTTTGATTTAACTGAACCAGTAAACACGGTAGCTTTTCCTTCATATGGCGTTTCTTTTAAAAACAACTGTGATGCTAACGCACCAAGGGCAATCATAATAACAGGGATAATAACGAACGCCCATTTTTTTCTCCAGAAAAATAATAAATACTCGTATAAGACAAAACGTTTTTCTTGTGTAGACAATTCTGCACCAACTTTCAAATATATATGCAAGAAAGAAAACGTCCCCAAATCATCTAGGCGACGTTCTCTTTTCCAAACTCATTATTTCTTAAAAAACTCCACAATTTTTGAAACAACATACTCTTGTTGTTCTTGTTTTAATTCTGGGAACATTGGGAGTGAAATTGCCTCATTTGCTGCTTTTTCAGATTCAGGGAAATCGCCCTCTTTATAACCTAAATCCTTGAAAACTGGTTGTACGTGTAATGGTAGTGGATAATACACCATCGTTTGTACACCTTGCTCATTTAAATATTTTTGTAATTCATCACGTTGTGGCACACGAATTGTGTACTGATGGAATACGTGATAGTTCCCTTCAACTTCAACTGGTGTTACCACCTTTTCGCCAAGTGCTTCATTTAGTAATCTAGTATACGTTTCTGCTTTTTCACGGCGAAGAGTGCTCCACTTATCTAGGTGGGGGAACTTCACATTCAAAACTGCAGCTTGAAGCTCATCAAGACGACTGTTGTAACCTAGTACGTGATGATAATATTTAGGCTTACTTCCGTGTACGCGGATAACTGACATTTTCTCAGCAAGTTCATCATCATTTGTAACGATCATACCACCGTCACCATATGCACCTAAGTTTTTAGTTGGGAAGAAACTATATGTAGCAGCAGTCCCTAGTTCACCAACACTTTTACCTTTATATTTTGCACCAATTGCTTGGGCAGCATCTTCTACAATCACAAGATTATGTTTTTTAGCAATTTCCACGATAGGATCCATATCAGCCATTTGACCATACAGATGAACAGGAATAATTGCTTTTGTATTTGGTGTAATCGCCGCTTCAATTTTTGAAGGGTCAATATTAAATGTCACAGGATCAATATCAACATAAACAGGTTTAGCACCAGCACGTGCAACAGCACCACCTGTTGCAAAGAATGTAAATGGAGTTGTAATAACTTCATCACCAGGTCCTACCCCAGCAGCCTGCAGTGCAATATGTATAGCATCACTACCATTTCCACATCCAATACCATGTTTCACATTACTATATGTAGCAACATCAGTTTCTAATTTCTTTACATGATCACCTAGAATAAAGCGAGAAGAGCTCATAACCTCATCAAGGGCAGCTAATACCTCAGATTTTAGTTCTTGATACTGTTCGCTTAGGTCTAACATAGGTACTTTCATTTGAAAATTCCTCCAATAAAGTTTGAGAGTTAATAACACGTATAGTTTAACACAAATTGTCAAATATATAGTTATCTTTTTTGACAATCTTCGATAATCATTATAACAGTTTACGCGTTCTATGTAACAATATGACGTATGAAATTATGTTACAGTTTTAAAACATTAAAAAAACCGTTTGTAACAGTATGTCACAAACGGTTACTAATCATTTATTAGGTAAGACATTGGTTTTAATTTTGTCTTCCAGAGACTTTTCTTACTCCTACTACTTTTCTATAAAGGCCTAGGACTGGTCGATATTTCTCATGAACAAGTCCAATCATTTCTGCAACAACTTCAGTGATTAGAAGTAATCCGAAGATAATAAGAATTGAACCCCATAATGTTGATGTTGAAAATACAATCGCACTAACACTGAATAAAATTCCTAGTGAGTAAATCACAAGAACTGTATTACGGTGTGAAAGACCTAATGCAAGTAATCTGTGATGTAAATGTGATTTATCTGGTGACGAAATTGGTCTTTTGTTCACTAATCGACGAATGATTGCATAGGTTGTATCAAAAATCGGTACCCCAAGAATAATGATTGGTACGATAAAACTGAATAATGTAACACTCTTATATAGACCTAAAAGAGAAAGAATGGAGATTGCATACCCTAAGAAAAGTGCACCCGTATCCCCCATAAAGATTTTTGCTGGGTGGAAATTATAAAATAAGAAACCAATAATAGCTCCTAGTAAGATTAATGAAAGTGTTAAGATAAGCCCTTTACCAGCTAATGCCGCCATAACCGCAATTGTAGCAATACTGATTGCTGAGATTCCTGCTGAAAGTCCATCAAGACCATCGATTAAGTTAATTGCATTTGTAATTGCCACAATCCAAAATATCGTAATTGGATATGTCCATAAGCCTAAATCGAATGTTCCCACAAATGGAATGGTTAGAAATTCAATGGTTAACCCGCTACCTACTACTAAACCTGCAACAATTATTTGACCAGCAAATTTCACTTTTGCTGAAAGCTCATATTTATCATCAAGGATTCCAATAACAATAATTAAAAGTGCTCCAACTGTAATTCCAGTAACTTTTTCGTTGTATACTCCACCTGCAAAGTAACCTGCAATAACACCCATAAAAATGGCTAAACCACCTAGACGAGGCATTAATTTCTCATGTACTTTACGCTCATTCGGTTTGTCTACTGCACCAATTTTAATAGCAAGCTTTATCACAATTGGTGTAACTACCAATACAGTTAGTAAAGCAGCAAAAAATGCGAATATCATTTGTGTATTCATTAGTTATCACCTTTTTCGTGTAAATTTAATAGCTTACCCACAACATTCATATCTTAACACATAAGTGTAGGAAATCAATGATTTTTTTTGTGAAATTCGTGTCACACCTTGTAAAACAATGAAGTTTCAACGAGGATATTGTTTAACCTTCCCGAATTAGAACATAATCAACATTAAGATAGAAATATACATCTTTTTTTCCTTTCCATTCACCCCTAATTTTTCCTGCTACAATAAAAACAGTCGTAATTTATATTCAATAAGTTACGTTGGCTAACTGGTTAAGAAATTAGATCTTACTCTTAAAAAAGTACGTTTCAATTTCTGAATTATGGGGATACTTAATAAAAATTAATACCCTCCCCCCAATTTAAAAAGAAGAATGGGATCCCCCATTCTTCAATCACTGACTCGAAACATTATAGTGATAACTTTGCTCTCGGATGTTTCCAGCATCATCAGTTATCTTAATTTTTAGTGACAAACTATCAAGCTGTTGGGTTAACCCTGAGTTTTTGAATTCATTTAGATTAATCGTTATATCATAGTTATTAAAGTCTTTTACAATATAATCACTTTGTGTTAAACCACTCGTTACTGCCACTTCTGAAAATGCTGCCCGTTCGAATAATCGAATAACAATTTCATCTGCTTCATTTAATAGCTCAGAAGAAGTATTTGTATAATTTCTTCCTTTATAAATTTCACTATTGTTGACTCCTGAGTCCTTATCAATTAATGAAAACATCATGAACATTGGGATTTCATTAGCCAAAAGCTTATAACGCGTTTCAAGATGTCCTTGTATACTTGTAGGAGTTGGATTTCGCTCAAGAAAACCTCTTACTATTCCAGTTCTCATTAATCCAGATGCACTTTTAAGATTATCAGAAGCTTGTCTAAAATCCTTCATTTCAGTGAAATTGGATGCATTATCTAAACTCATTTTTATTGATATAGGATAAAGCAATTTGGTTTTAACCGCTTCAGCTGAATACTTATATTGATCACGAATAAAGTCTCTTGTCGTTTTCCCATATACTCTGTCTAACAAATAGGCTTGCTTTTTAATTTCATTCGATAATGAATGATATAAACGTTCAGCTTCATCATCTAAGATATTGTTGGCTAATTTCCCCTCAAGTGCCAACCTTGCTTTATCAATCTTTTGACCTGCACTCACAGCATCAATATAAGCAACCGCTCGCCCAACATTTCCTTTTTCAGTACTAATTAAGGTGTAAACATTTGCCTCTAGTCTATTCATTAATTGCTCTTTCTCAGGGCTATTAGGAAGCTGAGTCAGTGCTTGTTTTGCCGCTTTATAAGTAGTTACTGCTCCATTATAAAAATCCCAAGGAATCGTCCTACCATCAGCAGTTCCTTCTATAGATATCGCCCACCTTAATGAACCCGAGAAACTCTCTGCTTGTAAAACAAGTGCGTGAGCGTCCATCAATAATTTTTCTTCTTCATAAATATGTTCTGATGTTGCATATGTAGCTTTGGGTAACGCCCCTATAAATAAAACTACTAAAACTATTAATATACTTTTTTGAAACATTTACTATAAGTCTCCTCTCACCTAGTTGTAAGTAATTAAGTTCATTCGCTATATTACCATTATACCTAATATTGGTAAGTTTACTAGATTTCTGTAGTATTTTTGGAAAATTAGTAGAAATGTAGCACTTTCTGGAAACAAAATAGTTGTTTTATGTTATGATTGTTATTGGTAAATAATATAAATCTAATTAATAAACAAGAGGTACAGACATATGAAAAAACTAGTAATGTTTCTTTTTATTTCTATTTTTATTTTTTCGAGTAGTAGTACATTCGCTTTTGAAAACAACCATACGATTGACAACGATTCAAGGTTTACAAAAATCGGCCCTCAGGTTTTCACATCCTCGGCCTTAACTGCAACCACTGGTACTGACTCAAAAGGGACACCGCTTATGTACGTTATCCTTCACGGTACTCCAACTGTAGTAGCAGTCATTGATTTAAACACAGAGACGCTTGTAAGGACTTTAACCCTTGAAGACTCTACAAGTGCTACGGGTCTTGATGTTGATGAAAATCAAGTACTATGGGTTGGCGGAACAAATAACGGTTCTGTTTATAGCTATGACCCAAATACTGATGTCTTCAAAAATCATGGGAATAAATTAGAGAATCCAAAAGATACAGCCATTTTAGATATCGATGTAGAGGACACTATTCTTTTTGCAGGTTCCGCATACGGAGGATCTGTTTTTGGGCTTTCAACAACAACAGATGAACTAATTAACTATGGGCAGATTATAGACAAGAAAGAATTTGTAAAATCAGTTAAATATTTTAAACCAAGAAATAGTATTTATCTTGGGGTTGGGTCAAATGCAGAATTAGTAGAAATGGATCTCATCACGGGACTAAAACGTAATTTCTTACCTAAAAAATATGCAAATGAAAAATTCATTTCGGATTTAGATTTAGCAGGTAACAAGCTATTTGCACGTATGTATCCAAGTAAAAAAATTGCTGTATTTGATACGTCTACTAATACATTAGCAGATGAATTTCCAGCTGATTCTAGAGGAGTTTCTCCTGTATCTCCTAATGGTCAAATTGTTTATTATTCATCTAAAGGCTCTATTTATGAATACAATCTACTCACCCAAAAATCGAATGAACTTAGTGCTAAAATTCCCGAGGGGACTTCAGCTTTATCCCTCAATTTTGTTCAATTAAAAGATGGATTGTCATTAGTAGGTCTTCTTGATAATCACGGTAATTACTTTATCTACAATATAGCTTCTGGAAATCATACCGTAAAAAAACTAGCCTTACCTGGTCAACCAATCACTCTCCATACAATGATTGAAAGTCTAGATGGTGGTCAAATTTTCGTTAATGGTTATATGTCCGGAGGCTTAGGGATTTACGATATAATAACTGGGAACTCACAGGATTTAAAAGGAATAAGCCAAGTGGAATCTATGGCCTTTCTTAATGGTAAATTATACTTTGGCGGATATCCAAAAGCACGTATACTTGAATATGATTTAGAACAACCTTGGGACTTTTCAAATCCTATAGAATTATTTAGATTAGAACAAGTCGGCCAAGAACGACCAACTGCCATGATTGCTGATGATGCTTCTAATCAATTATTTGTTGGTACATTCCCTGGTAACAAAACTAATTCAGGAGTTCTAGCGATATACAATCCTATTTCAAAAGAACACAAAGTGATTAAAAACTATATACCTGAACAAAGTATTGTTTCATTTGCGAAACATAACGGATATATCTATGGAGGCACATCCATTTTCTCTAATCACAGTGCTTCAAAGTACACAGCTAAATTATTCAGATTTCCTATTGATAATCCTTCAAAGAAAGAGATTATCCCACTCCCTGTCAATTCTAGTTTAGTGACAGGATTGATACATGGACCTTACGAAACAATTTGGGGATGGGCAAATGGGACACTCTTTGTTTATAATCCACAAGACGATAGTATTAGATGGAAAGAGATTCTCTCTACGATTTCAGGACGCCTAAAAAATGCGAAAATGATCGTTGGAAAAGATGGTTATGTGTATGCAACAGTAGAAGGAAGACTTCTTCAGATAGACCCTATCAGTTTAAAACATACTACCTTAAAAGAAAATGAAGCGTATGACCTGGCTCAGGATTATAACGGCGACCTTTATTTTAGAAATCAGGCAGACCTTTGGAAGTATTCGACAAATTAAGAACTTGATGGAGGCACCATATTTACATGGTGTCTTTTTTAGCAGGATTTAACATATTAATAGACTGACAAAAAATGATAAAATTAGATGACTATGTTATAATTTGACGAGAATCTATAGGTAGGAGCGAGCTTAATGTTAGCGATGATGAAACGTATCTTTGATGAAGGTTCTAGAGAGGTTCATAAATTAACAAAACATGTTGATAAAATAAATGCGTTAGAAGAAGAAATCTCAAGGCTATCAGATGAGGAACTAATGAGCTCTACTGCTCATTTTAAGCAAAAATTACAAGAAGGTAAAACCCTGGATGATATTAAGGAAGTTGCGTTTGCAGTGGTACGTGAAGCATCGAAAAGGGTACTCGGTCTGCGTCATTATGATGTCCAGATGATCGGTGGCCTAGTACTACATAACGGTGACATTGCTGAAATGCAAACCGGGGAAGGAAAAACATTGGTAGCTACTTTACCAAGCTACTTACATGCCCTTCAAGGAAAAGGTGTTCATATCATAACTGCTAATGAATATTTAGCAAGACGTGACTATGAAACAATGGGAAAAATACATGAATTCCTTGGCCTTACAGTTGGCCTGAATATTTCACAAATCTCCCCTTATGAAAAAGTAGAGGCCTATAACGCTGACATTACTTATGGTACAGGGACAGAATTTGGGTTTGATTACTTAAGAGATAATATGGTTCATAATGCGGAAGAAAAAGTTCAACGTTCACTTCATTATGCAATTGTTGATGAAATCGATTCAATTCTTATTGATGAAGCAAGAACACCTTTAATTATTGCAAACAAATCAAATCTATCAACTGAACTTTTCTATGTAACAGCAGAAATTGTAAAAACATTTTCAAAAGATGTGGACTATGAATTTTATCCAGAAACAAAGCAAATTGTTTTAGCTGAAGCAGGTGCTAAAGCTGTTGAAGAGGCTTTTGGATTGGAAAATCTTTATGACGCAGAACATAGAGAATTACTTCATCATTTGATGCAATCTCTCCGTGCTGCTGTAGTAATGAGAAAAGATGTAGACTATATTGTTCGTGGCAATGATATTCTGTTAGTTGACCAATTTACTGGTCGTATCATGGAAGGGCGTACATTTAGTGAAGGTCTACACCAAGCAATTGAAGCAAAAGAAGGCGTAGTAGTTAAAGAGGAAAACGACACTCAAGCTACAATTACCGTTCAGAACTATTTCAGAATGTATCAAACTTTATGTGGAATGACTGGAAGTGCGACACCTGCTAAGAGAGAATTTTTAGACACGTACGGAATTAACGTTGTAACAATTCCAACAAACAAACCACGTATTCGTATTGATTTGGAAGATATCGTTTATGCAAAAAAAGAGGACAAAGTAAAACGAATTGTCCAAGAAGTTACTCAACATCATAAAAATGGACGCCCAGTATTAATTGGGACTACCTCAATTGAACAATCTGAAAAACTCTCTGAGCATCTAAAGAAAGCTAAGATTGAGCATCGAATACTTAATGCTAAAACAGTTGAAGATGAAGCAAAACTTATAGCAACTGCAGGACAAAAAGGACAAGTGATGCTAGCTACTAACATGGCTGGTCGTGGAACAGATATAACGTTAGGTGAAGGTGTAGCAGAGTTGGGTGGTCTTCATATTATTGGCACAGAGAAACATGAAAGTGCACGTATCGATATGCAATTACGAGGACGTACTGGTAGACAAGGCGACCCAGGTTCGACTCAATTCATTATCTCATTAGAAGATGACTTATTTAATGCGTATGACCTTGAAGAGTTAGATAGATGGAAGAAAAAACTGAAAACAAATGAAGAAGGCTTAGTAATTACACCAGATCCTATTAAATTTGTTCGCAAGGTTCAAGAGACAGTTGAGGGAGCTCACTTCTCTGCTCGATCACACCTTCTTAAATTGGATGATGTGGTAGATCAACAAAGAAAAGTCATTTATAAAAAACGCAATTTACTGCTGGAAACTGAAATTGTCCTTCCTGATGTCCTTGAACATATTAAAAAGCACTTAAACGACCTGGTTGAAAAGTATTGCCTTGAAGAAGAATTGTTTGAAGAATGGAATATCTCCGGATTATATGAGGAATTGACCCTATCCATCCATCATTTAGATGTGAAGCAAGAGGACCTTACCGGTATCGAAAAAGAAGCAATTCAAAAAATAATTACGGATGCTTATGATAAATACGTTAATGAACTTAAAGATATTGAAAAAGACCTAGACTTCCAGAAGCAAATTAAAAGCATGATGTTACGAGAACTAGATTCAAAGTGGATTCCTCATATTGAAGTAATGAACGTACTAAAAGAAGGAATAAGCATGAGAAGTTACGGTCAAGAAGATCCATATCGCTTATATGAATTTGATGCATTTGAGGAGTTCAATCATTTATTAAGAGACTTGGACTCAACTATTAGCAGATCCTTCCTAGCATATGTTAAGCATTGGGAAATCCAAATGCAAGAAATGGAGGAACACAACGAATAATGGGACATTTTAATGATACTCAAAAAGAGCTTGATGAAAATAATGAACACAACACATCACAAGAGGAGACAACCCAAGTTAAGACCACTCTGAGCTTCCACCCAGAGTGGGACTTACCCGCTTCCGAAAAGTATGTGTATCAATTCAAACATCAAAAGTTAGAGCCTTTGCAACCAAATCAAATTTCGGTTTCAGGTATTAACTTAATTGAATATGATGAAGGCTTTGTCGTTACTGCCTTCTTAAGGAATACACTTCCTAAGGGAATAGAATTTGAAACAATCGATCTTTTGGTAATTGATAATGAAGGAAATGCTCTAGCTAGAAAAACTTTTGAAATGGATTTATTGGGTGAGATTCCTTCAATGGGTTGTAGACCATGGAGATTTTTATTCCAAAATGAAAATAAATTGATTGATGGTCCATTACCTCAAGATGGTGATTGGAATCTAGCGTTTGAACTTAAACAAAGCGCACCTATGAAATTAACACTTGATTTAGAAGAGTCCTGGAAAAATTCCCTAGCTGAAGATAAAGTTCAGCAGCTAAGAGAAATGGTAGAAAAACTACCAGCACTAAAACCTGGTGAAGTCAATTTCATGGGAATACAGGCTACTAAGAATGAAAGTGGAGAGCTTTTAACTACCATTCTTATTCGTAATGCTAGTAACCAAAATATCAACCTAGAGCAAGTACCACTCGTGATCGAAGATGCGACAAATTCAGTCGTAGCCAAAGGATTGTTTAAACTTGAAAACTTCGAGGTAAAAGCTAACACATGTAAGCCATGGACATTCATTTTCCCTGCTTCTTTACAGACAGAGGATGAAATGGATCTTTCAAGATGGAAGGCTTACGTACCTCAACAATAATAGATAGAATAAAAGAGTGCTATATAGTAGCACTCTTTTATTAATGTATAAGTTTATTGCAAATTTAATGATGCGATATAACCCTCTGCTCCTGTATCATTTACTCTCACTTTATACCAAGAGAATAAATTCACAAAATTAGAATCTTGGAACGGCCCTTCTAAAATGGTTACGGTAGTAGTTGCAGGTAAGACAGTATAAGCTACCCCTGTACGCGGTTCGATACGAAGGTTGGCGTTACCTGAAAGGACAACCTGATCTCCAGCAACATACATCTGAGTACTTTTCGTTTTTATCGTAGTTATATAATTCATCTTATTTGTAAATAACATTCTGTTGTCAACATAAGTTGTTAAAACTTCACTACCAGGAATAATTTCAGGTCTAACCCCAGCATAACGGTCCATCAAGCCAAACACCTTTAATTGATAAGGGTTATTTCCTGCGATAGAAGGATCATTCTTTTTCGAAAGACCATTGTAGGCCATAATTGCAAAATACCAATTTTCAATTGTACCTTTATCATTGTCATTTACAGTTGGTGTTCTTTTTCCACCATAATTCCATTTTCCTAAAAGGATGTCTGCACCAGCCTGGATGTTATAAACAGTGTCCCATTTTAAACGTTCACGATCATAGCTGTTATCAGTAGGGCCTAATGTTACCTGCATAATACCAATACCACCATCCCAACTCATATATGGTGTTCCATCAGCATTAAACTGTTTAAGGGCACTATTTTCTGCCGCTGCTATTGATTTTAAAACTTCCGGTGGAATCCCTCTTTTAATAGCTTCAAGGGTAAGAGTTTGTTTGATTTCTGGAATCGTTAATTCTACTTTTTTATAAAGACCTGGTACAACTTGCCCCGTAACACTTTGGACATAGTTAGCTATTCTAGTATACTGGCTAGACAATTGCTGAAATAGTAGCTCATTTGTAACCATTGGAGCTAGGGCTCTACTAGACTCTAAAAGACTAAGAACTTCGGATATTTTAGTTGGGTCCAATTTGGTCTCTGCATCATCTAATGAAATTTTAATTGATACAGGATGCATCATTTCGTTCCTTAATGTTTCAGCCGTCTTTTTATAATTATCACGAATTAAGTCTCTTGTAGATTGACCATATACACGGTCTAGTAAAATTGCTTGCTTACGAATTTCAGTTGATAATTCGTGATAGGCTTTTACTGTTTCTGCATCTAACATATTCAAGTCTTTTTTTGCCTGTAGCGCTGCTTTCTTACCATTAATTTTTTCTCCAGCAGTAATAGCATCAATATAAGCCATCGCTCTATTGATATGTAACAGCGATTTCTCCTCAAGTTGAGCTGTTAATACCTGTTTCTGATCTGTGGGTAGTTTATCTACCGCTATTTTAGCTTTAGAATATGCATCTTTTGCAGCATTATATTGAGCCCAAGGACGTATTTTCCCATCACCCGAGCCTTCAATAGATATAGACCATTTTAGAACAGTTCCAGCATTAACTGCTTTTTCTACTAAACTATTTGCCGTTTGTGCTGCAGATGCATTGCTAGGTGCAAGCATTGTAATACCTGTTGCTACAATAAGTGATGTGATCATCATGTGTTTCATCCGTTTTGAACTCATGTTGTACCTCCTATGTAATCCTAGTTACTCTTTGATTCTACTATTATTCTATCACAAATAAAAATTCCTAAAATAGGAAATCTACTTTAGGAATTTGTAACCACTTTATCTTTTGCTCGTTAACTCTGAATACACTATATGTGAGTCTATATTTGTAACGTATAGTCCTCCACCAAGATCGTATTGGCCGCCAAATTTATCATCGTACCCATACACACGATACTTTTCACCTTTTTGGAGAACACGAACTTCTTGTAGTTGATTATCATCTGTTCTCTTCCAAAGGTTAATAGATTCATTAATTGTAAGTACACCAATTTGTCCGTCTTTTACAGTCAGATTAGTACTAGAAGTGATAAATCTTCTTGCGCCAAGATATCTCGTTTTCCAGTAGCGTTCGTCTAAACTAGATATCATAATACCTTTACTTGAACTTGCGTGAATAAATTTATTATCGCCCACGTAAATCCCTGCATGTGAAGCACCGGACTTATATGTAGTAAAAAATACTAAATCTCCGACAACTATGTCTTTGTTACTCACCTTTTCACCAGCTTGATATTGATCTGCTGCTGTGCGTGGTAATGAGATATTAAATTTGTTAAAAACATAGGTCAAATATCCCGAACAATCAAAGCCTGATGATGGAGTAGTTCCACCGAACTTATATGAAACTCCTAGGAACTCTTTCCCATATGTTGCAATTTCTTCCCCGTGGCTTTCGGCAGCTGCGGTATTATTTCCAAATAATACTGTTGGAAAACTGATGATTATAGTTAGCACAAAGATTGACAAAAATTTTCTCATTTTTTCCCTCCAGATAATTATAGTAAACAAGCAATCTGCTATTTCTGTCCTAATTTTACAATATTTTCAGACAATGTAACATTTCAATTCTATTAAAATTACCCTCATATGTTACATTTTGGTAACAATTGAGAGATTTTTCTTGACATAAAACTACAAGCTTGTCTAATTTTGGTTGATTTAAATACTATTCTCGTACGAGCTTTAGAATTATTTACCATGGTAACAAAAAGCTAAAATAAATAGAATAAAAGGAGGTTTTTTATAGATTTTATTAATGGGGGAATTTAGGTTGAAAAGGTTTAGTTCCATTTTACTAGTAGTTATCCTATTAGCTTCTACACTATTGTCTGTCGGTAAACCAGTTTCAGCTGCTGATAGATATAAAGACGCTGAACAATTAGTACAAATAGCAGAACGATTTGCTGGTGCACTTAAATGGGAAATTTCGTTAGAATATCGTCAAACCAAATATTCTAAGGACCCAATCACCTATCCAAATATGACTTTGTATAATCAAACAAAGTTAGCAATGATTAATGCCCAAAATGCTTTAAAATACCTATCTTCTAGTCAAAAAGTACCATTAGAAAAAAGGCTACAAGAAAATGTAACGATTCATTTTACTAGAACTCAGGCTTATATTGATGCAATTACGTCTGGTAGGAAAATAATTGATAAGACCCAAGCTTATTATAGCTTATATGGTTTAAATCCAGCAGACGATCAAACCGAACAAGCCTATCATGACTTATCTAGTGAAATTAGAAAGCAGGCTATCTTACTTTACAGAGTGTATGGAAAGTCTACACGCGATGCTATTTTAGAAAAATTTAAGACTCCTGGTGAGAATGCACGACAAGCAACGAAATTTGCTATCAGTACAAAAATTGAGATAGATAAATTAAGTAAGTTACTCCAAAATAATGCTAGTTCTGCAACTATTGAGCAACAAGCAACTATTGTTAGAAATCTATTAAATGAGATAAGTAATTTACAAGTTCAGTCTAGTCTAAATACTAAATTTATAAGTGTTTATACGAACTCTACACTAACACCATCCACACTACCAACTTTAACTCTAAAAGATATTATTAAATTTGAGAAAAGTGTAGTTATGATTGAAGTCTATGATGAAAATGATGAGTACCTAGGACAAGGTAGTGGATTTGTTGTTGGTAAAAGTCTTATAGCTACTAACTATCATGTGATCGAAGGCGCTAAATATATTGAGGTTTTATCAGATACAGGTGAAGTAATTGCGATTGAAGGGGTTGCCCATTATGACTATGATAAAGATCTTGCACTATTAAAAACTAGTAAAGTAATGAGTTTAACACCTTTATCATTGGGAACAGCAGCTATACTTCAAAAAGGAGACCCTATTGTAACAATTGGTAGTCCAGAAGGTTTAATAAATACTGTATCTACTGGAATTATAAGTGGGTTAAGAGACTATGAGTATGACGGATTCACACAAAAGTTTATCCAATTTTCCGCTCCTATAACTTATGGAAGCTCTGGTGGACCCTTATTTACGATGGATGGAATGGTAGTTGGTATTAATACGTTTGGTTATGGTGATGGTAACCTTAACTTCGCGGTTATAATTGATGAAATTAAAAGTGTGATAAATGATTTAAATAAGTTACAACACTCTTCAATTGTGGTTATTCCATATTCAGATTTACCTGTATCTCAGGAAGAATATCCTGTGGCAGAGGAAACACCTGTAACTGGAGAGACAGGAGCTTTTGACCCTGGAAAAATGCACCTTAAAGACCTTGTCAGAGATTCAGTTATACACCCTACTCTACCAAGCATTTATTTTCTAAATGAAAACAAAGATTTAGTAGAATTAAACTATGAAACAGGTGGGGAAAGAAGAATTACCTTTAACCTTGTTCCTGAACGGTTATACTTTGCAAATAACGAAATTTATGTAACCCTCTTAAAAGGCGCTCATGACTCAACCTGGTGGGATGAAAATCAAGAAGGCGCAATTGCAATTGTTGACGCGGAAAGCTTCTTATTGTCAGATCAATTTAACATCGATCTAGATCCCTACGATATTGTAGCTGATTCGCAGAGCATTTATGTAACTTCTGGTTCTGGTCAATGGACAAGCATGAAGAGCTATGATCGTGAAACATTACTAGAAACATCAAGGGTTAATATTAGACAGCAATCCTATTTAGAATTACATCCTAATGAAGATAAGTTATATGCGATAACAACTGACTCAAGCCCTAGAAACATGGAAATGTTTAGAATAGTTAATGGTGTGCTTTCCGGAGGATCCACTCGTTCACCATACCATGGAACATACCCTCAAAATGTTAACTATGCTATTTCCCCAGATGGAAAATATATTTTTAATGGGTCTGGTGTTGTGTTTTATGCGTCTGATTCGAATGAAACGAATATGCATTACGTAACAAAGCTTTATCACTCATTTTCAGAAATTACGTTTGGTCTTGAGAATAATCAATTCTTTACAAGTACAAAAAATAGCTTAGATATCTATGATTACACTACTATGCAACGAGTGAAACGTTACGAAATGGATAGTGACATTCACCGAATGTTCTACCGTAATGGACAATTAATTGTGATTTCTAAAGAAACAGTTTTTAACTTACCGAAGTATGCAGTGAGTGTGTATGATGTAGTAGGTAATGAGATTTATTAGGTGATAGTAGCTAAAGTCTAGGAGGACTTTGGCTTTTTGTACTGTGAAGTATTGAGGGTTTGGCCGAAATATTTTGAGTTAAGGCCGATATAATGTTGATAGGGCCGATATATTTTTTATAAGGTCAAAATACCTTTCTTAAGGCCGATAAACATCAAGTAAGCACTCTTTTTACTCAGAAAAAAGACGTCAGGATTAGCCCTGACGCCTTTTTCATCATTTTTTCACTGTAACTTCTAGATAACTACCCTTCCACATTGCTTTTCCATTACTACCTGTCCATTTTGGATTGATAACGAGGAAATAGGTGCTGCCCTTTTTCAAATTTCCCTTTGGTGTTGCCATCACTTTATTTGTTCCACTAGCACTAAGCGTTAGCTCAACCTCTTTTCCGCCTACCTCAAAAAGTTGAACATCTGTTTTACCGAACTGTCCCCACTTCATTGTATGAGACATCTCTATTGTAAATGTCTTATCAACTGGAACATTTGTTAATGAAGCTAATTTTGTATACTTGCTTAGATTTGCACGTAGCATATCGTAGTGTGAGGTTAGTAACTCCGCTCCGGATACTGTTGTTTTATCTGGTTTTACACCAACACTATCAATTTTTGTTCCTTTAGGTGAGAAAAACTCTGAAGTTGTAAGCTTTACTGCACTTCCATCAGAAAGCTCAAAAAATTGCTGCATCGTTCCTTTTCCGTATGTTGTTTGCCCATAGAGAACTGCAGCTTTTTCTTCTTTTACAGCTGCGGCAACCATTTCAGATGCACTAGCACTATACCCATTTACTAATAAATGGACTGGACCTTCAAACACCTTGCTTGGTTTTATAGTTGGATAAACAGTTGGTAAGCTTACTCGATTTTTCAATAAATAAGCTTTGTTTACATTTTTAAAAAATCCCCCTACTTCTTGGGCAGTTGTGACTAAACCTCCACCATTATCTCGAAAGTCAACAATCCACCCATTCACATTACCTAATTTATTCATAGCATCTATCATTTCAGCTTTAGATTTTTCATTAAAGCTATAGAGTCTAATATATCCTATGTTCCCACTCAAGCGTTCAAAATCTACTGTAGGAAAGGTAATTACTTCGCGTGTAATAGTTACTTGAAGTGTACTATTAGTTGCTTGTCTTAGAACTTTTATTGTCGTTTGTGTACCTGCTTTTCCTTTAATTAGGTTAATTCCCTCTTCTACAGGTTTTCCAACAACTGATGTTCCATCAACTTCCGTTATTATGTCACCTGCTTGTAACCCTACTTTTTCAGCCGGACTGCCCTTATAAATGGAAACTAGTAAAATACCTTTTTCATGTTTTTCAACAGCTACCCCTATTCCAACAAACGTCCGATTTAGGTTCTCAAAAAACTGTTGAAATTCTTCAGGTGTAAAATAAGTAGAATGTTGATCTAAATGCTTTAAAATTGCTTCCGGGGTGCTTTCCTTTAAAACTGAATCAGATACCTCTTTAATATAATAATTATC
Source organism: Cytobacillus luteolus (assembly GCF_017873715.1). NCBI lineage: Bacteria > Bacillati > Bacillota > Bacilli > Caryophanales > Bacillaceae > Litchfieldia > Litchfieldia luteola. The sequence continues at coordinate 249,833 of NZ_JAGGKM010000005.1, read as the reverse complement.
AATATAATGCCTAAGCTCTTCTATCGGTTCTTCTGCTTGAACAGTCGTTCCAAATAAAAGCGAAATACTTAATAAAAAACCTAGTAATGCTCTTCTAGTAAACTTGGTAAGCAACTCTATCACTCCTAAATCCTTCTATTATTTAACATTATAACAGAGTCAGAGGATAATTTTGCTAGATTTAGTTAATAAATAATACCTAAGGATTCGACATATATTTTTCAAAGCATAGATAGTATTCTCTACCTTTTTTAATACCAGAGTAAGGAGATTGTAGAGATCTGAGGAGCTTTTTTGTCGTTGATTCTGAAGCTAGATTCAGAAATTTTCTAGCTTTTTGATTGGTAATGGTTGAGCCAATGAGGAGGGAGTAATCATACAGCGAGAAAATATGAGCATCCTGGGATTCTGTTGCACACGCCGGGCACACCCACTTCCCTCTCTTCTTCATTATTGGAAGAGCGAAGCAACTTGGACAATGGACACCTGATAGGAGGTCCTGCTCTGATAGACGGTACACTTCGAGTATATCTTGGTCTAGAGGAGTGTTAAGCTTGATTAGTCCTTTTGAAAGTTTCTTAATTTCGTTCTTTGAAAGTATATCTTCTTTGTGTTTTAGTTTTATATCCTCTATTTTTTCTGGAAGTAAAGAGCTACGGATAACCATTGAAGGGAGTTTGGATGCACTTTGGGATGGCTTAAGTAGTGAGTATGAGTTTGTAATCACAACCAGTGGGATGATTGGAAGAGGAGGGATGTTGAATCTTTCCAACAAGCCTTGTAGCTTGTTCCTATGACTTTTTGCTTGCTGAATGGGATCAGGATAAGCCTCCTCCTTATCATCCAATATACGAATCATTTGGCTGAAGGCTTGATCAAAAATGATAGTCCCTTTAAAATGTTTTGCTTCGAGAATACTAATAAATGAGGATGTAACTAGTAGTGTGTCCATCTGAAAGTGATGATTTTTATATGGAAGTCGTAGATCGTGGAAAATGTGGATGTCCTGTTCTGGTAGGAGGCTAAGATAAAAATCTAGGGATTGTTCACCCTTGTATCCAGCTAACCTTTTAGCAAAATCCTCTTCAATTTTAGGACGCTTGGGATGAGTTTGGGGTAATCTTCTTAGTAAAGCCTCTAATTTCAACAGCGATAATGGTTTTGTTCGGGGTTTTATAATCAAAAGTATACTTCCTTTCTTTATTTTTAGTTTGTATTCGACTAGTTCAGGGGAAAATCCTGCTGGTGGAGGCTAAGTTTTACCATGGGGTTATAGTGAATGAAGTTTTTTTTCGGTCTCTTCTTAGATTTATCGGCCTGTTCTCCTTCTTTTTCGGCCCGTCCATCGATTTATCGACATTAACTCATTTTTTTTCGGCCTCAACCGACATACCAGCCTTACACTTATTCACAACGATCATCTCCTCATCAATAATTCCACACAAAAAGACGCTTCCAAAAGCGTCTTTGTCACACCACTATGAAAAATCAGGCCAGTTTACTTGGAACTGATCACCTTCAATTTTCTCAAGTGTCTTATATCTAAATGGCATTAAATCAGATGAATCTTTTCCAATAAACTCTTGTGCAATCTGTAACGGAATGAGATCAAACTGGTCGTCGTTTTCCGATAAGAAAAACGCATCAACGATTTGACCTTTTTGTTTTGTATTTATTGAAAGAAAGGCAGGATAAAAAGTGCCATCCTTTGCTTCTAAAATCGCCTTTGCAGTAACTAAACCGCCTTTTTCGATTTCTAAATCAGCGTTGCTTGTTTTTTCTAGTGCTTTAACTGCCCATCCCTGTCTTTTATAGCCTCCAATGATGGTAGGAGGGTTCTCCTTAAGATTACTAGTTATTTCATTGATTTTCGTATTCTGATTTTTTTTAGACATGATCATCCCTCCAGTAAAAAAGGCAAGGCTCAAAAGTTTTTAAATTCTATAGTAATGTAATATTAAACATTATTTACGTTTATATACAAACAGGTATCTACATAGTTCGTCAATTTTAGCGTACTGCATTTTTTAGCGTACCATAACTTTTTATACAAATCAAATATTCTTGTGTAAATTTTTTAGAAAAGTCAGTAAATCAATCCGAAAAAGGGGCATTTTTGATAAATGCCCCTCAAATGTTTATTTATAAATGGCTTGAATATGGTCAATATAAATTGTACCAGCGTTTTTATTTGCGTCGTTTGTTTCCATGTATCTTACAGGCATTTCCAAACTTACTGGGTAAGCAACAGTTGTAGGAACCACTGCCTCAACATACTTCCAACCAACCCAATCTAGATTTTTTGTAAAATCAAGATGAACCTCTTGGCCATTTTTATCTCGTAATTGTGATCGTAGCCAGTGCCCCTGGCCATCACCGTAAACCCACATTCCAATCTTCTTAGGCTGTCCACTTATAGCAATTGCTTGAGATGGACCTGCATAGACACCTGATGTACCCGATGTCCCTGTGAAATCATAGTTAATTTTTAAAGAATGAACGCCAAATTTCACCTGGTCGGTTGCTAATTCAATTGTTGCAGTGTTATAGCGCGCACCAGAAGCCGTCCAATTACCAATACCTTTTTCAAAATCAGCTAATACTACATTTTCAGGCACACCAACTGTAACATTGATTGTAGACGTCACGCCACCAGCAGTAGCTGTAATCGTACCAATACCATCCTTTGTTCCAGCCGTAAAGACACCAGTTTTACTTACTGTACCAATGTTATTACTAACATTCCATATATAAATAGTTGGGTCAGTTACGATTACTTTGCCGCCAACTATTCCGTTTGGCGTTAATGTAATTGTTTCATTTTTATTTATCATAATATCTGGTTGTTTAAAATCAATTTTCTCTAGTGTGTTCACAACTTTAGCTTTGACTGTATTAGTTATTGAACCAGACTTTGCCGTAATTTGAGCCTCTGTTGGCGTATCTACTATTTTATAAATTCCATTTGTTACCGATGCAAATACAGGAGATGTAATTGTTGCTGGATTCGATAGAGCAACTGGATTATACGAAACATCTACACCTTTCACTGATAGATTAAGATTATTATAGGTTGCACCTGCAAATAGGGTTACCTCACTAGGGTTTACGATTAATTCATGAAGTGGTCCAACTGCCCACTTACTAATGAAAAGTAAGGAATTCGCTACAGAACGCTCAAATCCATCTGATGGTTTGTTAACGACACTCACATTCTGTTCACCAGCTTGACGTGCAACAAGAGTTGATGACCCACCACCATCAAACGTCATTGCATCAACTGCTCCAAGATCCTTCATCAAAACCGCAAGCTCAGATAATGTCATCCCAACACTTGTTGTGCTTCTTCCGTCCACAACAAGTGTGAAGATTTTCCCATCCCTTTTAATGCCGATCGCAGTTCTCGGATGAGCTCCTGTTATATCCCACTTTACAACATTTCCATTACTAACAAGTCTATATCTGCCACCAATTGCTTCCTTCACATCATGCCATTTTGGGTCTGTAAAAGAAGATGAAATTTCAATTTGATCACCAGGCTTTGCCGTCTTTAAATAATCACTAGCAAGATGGTGTCCAGAAAGAATGACTTGTCCACTCGAAAGGGCTGCACTACCTTTACCAATTTGAACTTCAGCTACAGTTCCTGTTAATTTCCCATTACCACTAATACTACCTGATAAATTGGTTAAAATAACCTCAGTACCTAGTTGGTTGGTTCTTGTTGTAGTTGAAAAATGAGGTGTGTACACGACTAAATGATTTGCACTTCTGATCCGATTAATTGAATCTATTTTATAAGTAGTTTGTCCATTAATACTAACATTAAGGGATACTTCCGGACTTCCAATGATTCCGTAACCATTCGCTTTCACGCCAAAAACAGCCAATTGATCTAGTGGAGTACGACTCGTTGCCAAAATCTCACCATTTTGCATCATCAAATCAATTGGGGTACCATTGCTATCAAAATAGTCGCCGTTTACCCCACCAATAACTGTGTGTGCTGTACTACTGTTATTTTTTGCTTGACTACTGACGGTTTCTAATCCAAATAACTGTCCTTTAGCTAATGAAGTTTGCATGCTCATATTTTGAATAGATGGATTAAAGTCTAACACATGAATTTGTTGTTTACCTCGTGAATGATTCACTGCTAATGATGTTTCAGTCACACCTGGAGCAACCTTTTTCGATAGTTGAGAAGTCACTTCACCATTTGATAATGTCACTTTTCCAGGCATTGTAGGGTATAACGCCTCTAGTTCAGCTAACTTTCGTTTTGAAGGGGTTTTATATTCTATAAACCCAGCCATATTGGTTATGTAATAACCGCCACCTAAACCATATTGTCCACCAAACTTGTTATCATATCGATATACACGATATTGTTCACCTGGTTTTAAGATTCTTGAAAATACTAATTTGTCACCAACACGTTGCCATAGATTTATAGGTTTAATGACTTTAACTTTCCCTACTTGTCCTTTAACCATTAACAATCCATCCCAATAAACACCTTTAACATGTGCCGCTTGGGAGATTGTAGGTGTTCCAATTAAAAGTCCTACAATCATTAAACTAACGACTATCTTTCTCCACATGATGCTTCCTCTCCCTTATGTAAAATTTCCTCTGTCTCTGTCTCTGTCTCTGTCTCTCTATCTATTATTATATGACAATATTAAACCTTTTTCGCTAGTTTTTACCAAATTTACTCAAAAAACATCTTTTGACCTAAAAGAAAAGTGTCAGACTATAGTCTGACACTAACCATTTCAACTAGATCCTGCAGCTATTCTTATTTGTTCTTGATGAGCCACATCAATTTTTCCATCAATGTGCCTTGTACTGTTATTAAAGTGGATATCAAAGTGTCCATTAAAGTTATTATTAGTAATATATTGCACATCATGTGGCATAAAGCTCATCGAGGCTGCTAATTTCCGTCCATTTACATCTACAACAACTGCTCGTTCTTTCCAGCTAAATCCTCCCCAGAGCCCTTTTGCAATCTCGGTGTCGGTAGCTGTTAAAGGCTCACAATCGGCATGGTTTGCACCAATGGTTCTTTTCACTTTAAAAGATACTCCTGTTTGAAAATCAGTAACGGTTGCAACCGCTCCTATTGGAAAAAGATACTGAGCCTCAGTCCACCAATCTACATATTCTCCGTGATTTAGGGTTGGTGTTTCTTTTACGGCTATTTGATATTGTGGGATACGAAGCTGTTGTCCAATTCGAAGGACAGACTGCGTTGTTAAGCTGTTATCCTTTAATAATTCACTTTGTGGGATTCCATACTTAACTGACAAGCCCCAAATTGTGTCTCCCTGGCTAACAGTATGTGAGATATACGTCTTGCTTGTAAGTGAAGGCACATCCCCCTCAATTTTCAGCCTTTGCCCCACGAATATAGTATCCGTAGTCAATCCATTCAGCTCTTTTATCTTCTGTACAGACGTTTTAAATTTTAGAGCGATGCCAGAGAGCGTATCATTAGTTTGTACTGTGTAAAAGCTTCCGACTGTTTCCTGAGTAACTGGTTGTAACGGACGAAAATCAACAAAACCACTCATATTTGTAATAAAGTGATTGCTTCCAACATCAAACTGGCCCCCAAAACGATCATCCATCCGGTATACGCGATACACCTCTCCGGGATTTAGTACCCTCACATACTCAAGTTTCCCATTTACACGCTTCCAGAGATTAATTCGTTTTTTAATATGAATATGACCAATTTCCCCACGTGGTCCTCTCACATCAGTATCAGGAGTAGGCAAACTTGTTTGAGTTGGTTCTTTCACTACTGTATTTGAAACACCCTCAAACTCTATGTAGCCTGCCATTTTGGTTATGTAGTGCCGGGCACCTACATCATACTGTCCACCATACTTCTGGTCTTCACCATAAACACGGTATCGTTCACCCGGATTTAGTACTCGTACAAATTCAAGTTTACCGTTAACATCCCTTTTCCATAGATTAATACGTTTAACGACTTTCACATAACCAATTTCTCCTTTAGGTCCTTTGAGAACGACCGAAGTGTCAGATGATTTTTGGCCAACAGTTGGAACTTTTAACACTTGTCCCACATGGATTATGTCGCTTGTTAAGTTGTTTGCCTGTTTCAACGAGTCAACTGATATACCAAGTTGCTTACTGATTAAATATAATGAATCCCCCGGTTTGACTATATATGTAGTTGCAGCGTTAACATTAACAGCTGTTGCAGTTGGTTCATTAGCTGAAACTTTATCTGTGGAAAATGGAATAACTGTTACTAAAATAGAACCCGCCATAACTCGGATTGCAGTTGCTTTAACCGACGGTAAATGGGTCTGTACATATTGAAAAACACTATATTTAAAACTCTGCTCTTCTTTTTTAGCTGAAAATTCATCTGCATATTCCGTAAGTTGTGGATCTAAATATAACGTAACAATTGTTTCTTCTTCTAATTCAGTTACTTTATGAGATAGGAACATGTTCAACCTCCTTACTCATAAGGTTTGAATTTCCTTTAAAAAACATACAAACTTTATGTTAAATAGGGCTAAAAAGAAAGAACCTGCCTTCTGGCAAGTTCTTCTCTAACTTATTCCAAATATTCAATTGCAAGAATCTCAACTTGATCAGTTAATACCCATTTACCATTTTCTTTCTTTACTACTTGAACAAATTCAACAACATTGTCTTTAAAATCTGATTCTACTAATGAAGTAGTCTGTAGCACAATGCGAACCGAGGCTGTATCTTCAGTTATTTCAAGAATGTCTATTTCAAATAACTCTGCTAGTAAATCATACATAGCAAAGGTTCCTTCAATTGTTGCTTTAGTCTGTGCTAAATTTGGATAATCAGAAGCCAAGTCAGCCATGTATCCGTCAACGTCTTCATTATTAAAAACATCTACATTACGTTCAATTAATTCGAAAACTGCCATTTCTTCTTCTGTAAAGAAATACTCTGATAATAGATCGTTAATTGCTGAAACAACAAGTTGATTTTTAATTTTGTTTAAAAACCCGTCTAATAGCTCTAACTGCTTTGTGATGGATGCTTCATTTGCATCTGTCTCAACTAGTGTAATCAGTTTGTCTAAAGTCATTTTTGCAGAAATAACAAGCGCAGAGTCATTTTTAGCTTTTTCTGCTGGGCCTTTGTATTTTGCAAGAATTGCTTCACGCGTTGATTTGCCATATACTCTGTATAGAAGTTTGGCTTGTTTTCTGATCTCAGATGTTAACGCATGATAAGCGGCTTCTGTTTGATCTGTTAACGGATTATCTGCATATAAAGCATTAAACTGATTTGTTTTTGCTACGATCTTATTACCCGAAACCATTGCATCTATATAAGCTTGTGCACGTATGTAGTGAACCTCAACATTGTCCTTTAAACGTTTTTCATATGCTTGCTTTTGAGATGCACTCAGTTTATTTACTTCTGCCATTGCCTTATGTAATGAATCTTTCGTAGCATTATAGAGCTTTTGATCAGGAATCTTTACCCCTTTTGTATATTCTACTGAGATTTCCTTTTTCAGTTTAGCTCCATTCGCCTCTGCTTGCTTTACTAACTTTTCAACCGCAGTTACACTAGCTTCAGCTGTATCAACTGGTAAGAATGCTAAAGTAAATAGAAATAACAACATACTAGATAAAACAATGATTTGTTTTTTCATCTTAATCTACTCTCCTATTACTATAGTAAGTTCACAAATGAGATAATACCATATGGAGGGTTTATTTAACCAGTGATAAATTGTAATTTTTTAGTAAATATTAGAAATAATTCACTTGACAATTATCCTTAGTTTCATAAAACTTTTTAGGTAAAATCCCTTGACTTTAGAGAATTTATCTGAATACTTATGACGTTAACAGTTTAGAAAAGGTTACATATTAATAGAAAAAATTATTAGTTATCGTTTCGTTTTTAGTTTGTCGGGAATTAATAGTTTGAGAGAAAGTACGAAGTGGTTTCTGAATTATATAGGGAAAATGAACTTTACTCATTAGATTTAGTTTTTGAACACCAATTATCTTCTTATAACAGCTTTTCTAAATTTGTTTATTTTTATCCACTTTTACCATAAATTCTACATATTCATTTAAGCAAGCTTAGTTTAAAATATAATTGTACACTAGCATATGGATTAAAGGTTTATATCTTGTGTGCTTACCTAACTGATAGAGTCAGTCATCGTTTGATGGCTGATTCTTTTTTAATATAATACCCATGCTTTCTATATATTTGGAGGGCATGCACCCACTATTATTAGCCGCTTTTAATGGAGGTTTGTATATCTTGTATCATTTCATAATAGGATAGAATACGCTGCCTTCCCAATCTTTTAGAAGTAATTATCTGGAAGTAAAGACTTTCATCAATTGAATACAACTCATACAACTTTTAAATCCCTCCAATATACATGAAAGTTTGTTATAACTGAGGTGGTGAATTCGTGAAAACAGGCCTCAAAAATAAGGAACTAGAGTTTTTATAAGCTAGTTCCTCTAATTTGACCTCATCAGTAGACTATTAATTTCATATTCATAACCATATTTCTTGAAGAACTTCTTTATGCAATTTCAAAACTCTCTGTTTAATGTTTTTTACATTACAAAACTCCACAGCCATGTCTTGTAGACGGTCAGACATCTGTATGGTTTTACCGCTAGTTCTTCCTGGAACAATAATCTTAGCAAAGTTATTATCAATATAAATACGCTGTATCAAATCTAACCTACTGGTCCCTCCATACATAAACTCCAATACAAAGTCAACTATCTCAAGGTTTTTTCCTTTCTATCCCGTTCTCCTTTTTGGCACAATCAAGCGTGAATTACCTACCCAGGTCATACCTCTTAATCAAATTACATTTACGTAAGGTACTCCGTGAATACATTAATAACTATTAAAATACCGAACGTACACACCAAGGTTTAGGTGGAAAAACACCAGTACCTTCACCTAAATATCTTTCAATCCATGTAAGGAGAAAGACTAAAAGCTACTCCTATATTGAATGGACTCTTCCATTCTCAAAAGGTAGCTTAAGCAATTTTAATTTTAAAATCCATATTTCTCTAAACCTTACATATGGAAGGTTCCTTTCATATGTCTTTCTTTAATATACAAGTATTCACTCGTATATTTCCCCTCATAGTTGCAATTACTTCAGTATATCTCGTTCACTGCACCTAGCAATTCTTCACCAAACACACCGTTTCAACTTAAGATTGACTTTTTGAAGTGCACAACAATTCCTTTTAATTCAAACTGTTATCACTTTTTCTATCCATACAAAAAAGCCCATCCTCAAGGCGTTCCTTAGATATCTTTAATGTTGCCTAAAGATTTTAACTTAATTAAAAATAGTGCAAGTTCAATATTGTTCCGGCCTAATCTATCAAACGTGGTTACCAAAATAATATCGACTAAACCATTATTAATTAATATTAATAATTTTTGGAACGATGTTCTATTTTGATTTGTTCCTGTCCTTTTTTCATCAACTAAGTACTCTACTATTTCAATCCCATGTGCCAGTCCATAATCTTCTATAAAGAAACGTTGGTTATCTATACTATCAGCTGGGTTTATTTCTCCCGATGTCCGTAGGTATGCATGTCCCTTTGATAGTCTCTTCAATTATCAGATAGGCCCCTTTCATTATTTTCAGTTAAGATCTTTTCATGAAATTTGACATATATACATTTCTTTAAAAAATCAACCAATATTAAATAAGGTAAAGAAATATAGGGTTGATAACAATCTTTAATTACTAGAGACGGCTGACTAATATTATTATGACCCATAAAATTATAGAATGACCTAACAAGAACGATTTGTTCCTTTATCTTACTTTGTTCCATATTATTTATTTCAATTAAATCCTTTAATTTTTGGGGTTGGTTATTATATTCCACTTGTAACTCTCTTAACCTTTGCTTTAACTGCCCTAATTTCTTATTTAGAAAAAAAAGTTGAATTCCTAGTTGTTCTCACTTTTCCATAAATAATCCATCAACCTTAACTTGTTTAAATCCATTTTCAAGTATATCTATAAACTCATTTCTTACTAAGTAAATATACAAGTCAATATCAAGATTATTTCGGCATGAAGGACATTTTAACTCAGGACCATTTACCTTCAAAGGCATAATACAATTTATACAAATTGATATATCAGGTATATATTTTTTTATTTTTCTTTTGTTCCCACTTACTTCCATATTTAGTTTCTCTTTTATGAAATGGAATGTTTCTAGGGTTAATAGGGGTTCCACTGTATTAACTGGTTCTAGATTTTGTCTCTTTACAAATACACCTGATATTATTCCGGCATATATTGGATTTTGAAGGATATATTTTACCGATTTATAATCCCATTCCTTTCCCTTTTTTGTTAACCCAAACTCTTCATTTAACCATTTTGTTATACTCCTTAAACTCATATGGGATAAATAAGCTAGAAATATAGATTGAACAATGATTAGATCAACCTTTAGACTCTTATCAAGAGTCCTTTCATTAGTTGCTAATAAAAGCTCTTTTTTATTAAGTTGAATATAGCCAATGGGTTTATAAGTTGAACGGTATAGTCCACTATTCACAACCTTCGACATTCTACCCAACCTTAGTTTTTGTTTAACCTTTCTCCTATCAACTGCAGCAAACGCAGCTTTCATTAGAAACGATTCCCTGAAGTGATGGGATTCTGTAGTTAAATTTTCTTCTACAAATACTACTTCTTCAACTAATTCAGTAATCTCATTAAACAATTCAATACTTGTAAGAAGGTCCCTTGCAAGACGATCTTGTGTATAGATAACTAGGATATTTATATTTTCCTCTTCATTTTTCAGCAACTTAAGCATTTTATCTAATTCCGGACGATGTTTTAGTACACCAGAATATCCTATATCACTAAATGTTTCAATCAACTCTAAACCATTAACTTCACAATACTCTTTAATTTGATGAATCTGATATTGAACAGATTCATTTTGGTCTTCAATCCCGTAGGGTCGTATTGATTTCCTAGCATAGCCTAAGGCTTTTCTTTTCATTAATCACACTCCATTTTTGATTTTTCTATTTTGCTGATGATGAGTCAGCTGTTTCGATGAATGTTTGGTTTAATTGGTAAAAGAACAATATTTACTAACTTCTAAATTATTAACTCACCTCCTAGTTAACTACTTTAGTTAACTATTAAACCTAAACTAATTATATAAGCTAAAAAGCATACCCTCATTTATTAGAGTGGTACGCTAGGAGTATTTTTCAATTTAAAACATATTATGCAATAATTTTTTAAAATTTTCATATCGCCATGTTTTAAAATATCTTAAAACCTTACATAGACACTTTTTAAACAACTTTTTATTTTAAATAAAAATAGAGGATTATCCTTATGATAATCCTCTTAATTTTAGAATATTTATATACTTTTTTCTGCAACAAAATGATATGGCTTTTGAGCAAAGGCAACTCAAAGGCTTTTAGCCACATTAAGTATCATTAAAAAAGGACTTCATTTAATCAGATAGACTTTTTGAAGTGTACAACCAGTACCTTCACCTACTTTTCTACCAACCCCTGTAAAGGAGACAAAATTAAAAGCTACTCCTATATTGAATGGACTCTACCTTTCATACAAAAAAGTAACTTAAGCAGTTATTAATACAAAAAACCATATTTCCCCTAAACCATACATATGAAAGGTTTCTTTCGTATGTCTTCCTTAAATTAACACGTATTTACTCATATATTTCCCCTTTTATTTGCCAATTACATAAGTATATCTTCTTTAACTACATCTAATAATTCTTCACCAAACTCCCTATTTTTCTCATAGATATACTTTTTAAGGTGCACAGGCATTTTATTTATATTTATCATAAAAAAGAGATTGTTACCAAAATTTCTTTTGGAACAACCTCTTTTTTTTATTAATAATAGCCTTATAACAATCTTATTGGTTTAACTTACTTAGTTACTGTGAAAGAAGTAAAACCAGCTTGTAGATTACCATTTGTATCTGCTACATCAAAGTCAGTAGCAGGTGCAATAGTAATAGTTTTTCCATATTCTGCTGGAGTTAAAGCTCTGCTTAATGTAAGGGTTACTTTGTTAGTTGTAGCACCTTCAGTAATAGTAATAGGAGTGCCAAATGTACTTACATCTACGCCATCAATTAACACTTTGAAGTCTACTTCTCCATCACCAGCAACTGAAGCAGCAACATTTTCACTGTATGTTATGTTGCTGTACATGATTATAATATAATTTTTATTTTCCGTTTATTACCTATAAAAGAAAGCTCTATAGAGATTTCTCTCTACAGAGCTTTCCAATATTATTAGTTGCTAGTTACTGTAATTGGTCCAACAAAGTTAACAGTATTTCCATTAACATCTGTTAGGTCAATTGTAGAAGCAGCTTTAAGAGTTAGACCATTTAATGATACTAGTGGTGTTCCTAGTGTAATAAGAACTTTATTAGTTCCAGAGATTGTTTCAACATCTGTTAAAGCTGTTGTAGATGTCCCTTGGAAAACATCGAAATCAGTTCCTACAGTTGCACTGTCAAGAGCTTCACTTAGTGTCACTTCGATTTCAGTTGCAGAAATTATTTTTGCACCTAGGACTGTTGGACGTACATTTTCCTTGAAGTTATAAGTAGAAGTTTCAGATACCATTACTGAACCAGCAGATGTTGCTACGTTACTTACAGTGTAATTACGAACACCATTAGTAGTAATTGCATCATGTCTTAATGTTAATTCAACTGTTCTAGCATTGCCTTTAAAGATAGCAGATTCGAAAGGTGAAGAAACGCCATCGATAGAGTAGTTACCAACATTTAAAGCTGTAGCCGCAGTTACATCACGGTCAAAAGTTACAGTAACTTTGTTACCAACTTGAGCATAACCAGATGTAACAGGTTTTGTAGCATCAACTGCAGTACCTAAAGTGAATGATACAGTGCGTGCTGCTGAATCGTTTGTTGCAGCTGAAGTATCCTCAGCCAATGCAACTGGTAGAAGTACAGTATAAGTTCCAGCTGTTGCAGGTAGTTTAATGCGAACAGATTTTTTATCTGCTCCTCTAGTAATATCCGCACCAGTAATTGGAGTTATAGCTTGAGTAATGCTGTTTGAATTAACATATGTTCCAGTAACTGACACTGCTTGATTAGCAGTAATTTCTTCGTTGTAATTAACAACTAAGAAACGTTCCGAACCAACAGTTTCAACTGTGTGGTTAACATATGCAGGAGCAGTTGTATCAGCAGATACTTGAACAACACGAGTAATAGTATCTAATACTAATCCAGCTAAGTCAGCAGCACTACTAATTTGAACTGATTGTACACCCGCAGTTAAATTAGTAACTCCAGTAAATGTAGCAATTGTTCCTGTTGCATCAAGAGTATAAGTAGAATAATTTCCAGCACCAACTGTTACAACAGCTGTATTTGCACGGATTTTTTCAGAGAAAGTAACTTGTAACTTGCCAGTATCAAGTGCAACTACGTTCGTTACTGTTGGTTTTACTGTATCACGGTCAGCTTTAACAACTGTAGCTGAAAGTGGGTTTGGACTTAATAAGTTTCCAGCAAAGTCTTTTAATCCAGTAAAAGTAAATGTATATGAAGCATCCTTAGTCATTGTTGAAGGTAAAGAAACAGTGAATGATTTTTTATCAGCAGCAAGAGTGATGTCTGCATCAGTAATTGCAACAGTTGTTCCTCCAGAAACTACTAATTTAGAAGCAATTAGAGCAGCCGTTTCATCTAATGGCTCACTGAACGAAAATTTAGCAAGTCCAGATGGCTCGTAAGATACACCTGCAAAAGTTGGACGAGTTGTATCACTTGCAGAAACAAATGCTTTATATTCTGCAACCTTAGTTGCGCCAGCTTCAACTTTATTTTGAGCTACTTCAAAAGCATATGAACCGTTCCATGTTGTAGTAGCAACTAATGTTAAAGTTTTACCATCAGCACTTAGGTAAGCATTGTCTGATAAACTACGAGCATCAGTTGAATTTAAAGTTATAATATTAGCAATTAAATCGTCAGAGCTATCAATAACTGAAGCTTTTGTAATAGCTTTGTTGAAAGTGATTTGTAATTCTTTAGCGTTAATCGCACTTACGCCAACAACTCTTGGAGTAACAGTTGCTTCAACTTGATCAATTTTAGTTGAAAGTTGTGTTTTAAATGTAGCAGATACTTTTTCAAGGTATTTTTTAGCCTCAGCAAGGTATGCTTCTGCTTTATCAAGGTCATTTCCAGTAACAAAACCTTGAGCTTTGTCTAACGCCATTTTAACAGTTACATCGTAAAGTACAGAAGCTTGAACTTTTTCTGCAGCTACTTTGTAGTTAGTACGGATAAGGTCACGAGTTGATTGACCGTAAACGCGGTCTAGTAATTTGTTTTGTTTACGAGCTTGAGCAGTCATACCGTGGTATGCTTTTTCAACTGCGTCTAGGTTACCACTAGAGATAGCAGCTTCAAGAGCTAATCTAGCTGTAGTGATGTTCTCACCAGCAGTGATAGCATCGATGTAAGCCATCGCTCTAGAGATTTGTAGTTTAGTAGCTTCTAATTTTGCAGAAGCAACTGCTTTGTCAGCAGCTGAAAGACCAGCAACTGCAGCCTCTGCTTTAGCTAATTTAGCTTTTGCATCATTGTAAGCATCCCAAGGACGAGTTTGACCGTCACCAGTTCCCTCGATTGAGATAGCCCATTTTAGTACTGTTCCAGCATCTACTGCTGCTTTTACTTGTGCATCAACGTTAGATGCTGCTTGAGTTGGTGCTGCTGCTACGAATGCAGATGCAGCGATCGCTGTTGAAGTAGCGATTTTGATAGCTTTTTTCTTCATAAGATTAGTATTCTCCCTTCAGATATGTAAATATCCTTTTTATTCTAGCAATGAATGAGGTCATCTGTTTATCTATTTATCATGTTCTCTCATTGCTTACCTAACTATTAAAATAGTATACTAGAACTTTCCTGGTAATGCAATACTTCCCAAAAAGTTTAGTATATTTACCAATGGAGTGTTTTATTACCACATCAGTTATATACATTATAATATACTATTTCTTCTTAGAAATAAAGCAATTTCTAAGACTTTTTGTAACAATATGGGATTATTTGACGAATTTTTTAACAATTCAATCAACATTCTCCCATATTCTTACTATATCTTTTATATCGACCTTTAACAATATGTTTTAAGCAAAAGTAATATTCCAATTTTTTCTTAAATTCTGTGGTCTATTTTATAGATAAATAGTAAAATTGTAGTAACAATCGAGAAAGGACAAACCAAAATGCCTATAAAAACCTACCATAAGATCGTTTCTATCTTACTACTAGTCTGTTTTACTTTTCTATTTATAAAAGATGTACAAGCTATAAGTTACCCAGCAATCGTTTCTTCGACACCTTCTCCTAATAACTTACATACACCGATAGATTCTGTTATTACGGTTACATATAATGATAAGGTGAAAAATGTTTACTCTAGTTTGGTAAAATTATATGAAAAGACAAGTCTTGGTTTTACGAAAGAAGTTTTTCTTCAAGACGTGAAAAAAGACAATGATTCGATAAAACTCATAACGTTGAATGAGTTGAAGCTAAATAAAGAATACAAGGTTGTCGTGCCTGCATATGTTGTCGAACTTAATAATGGATATTACCCACATGAATATACGTTTACATTTTCGACGAACTATATGGAGTTTTATGAGTTAATGGTCTTAAATGAAGCAAAATTGACTCAGGTTTTATCAATTTACTCACCTCGTCAGCTTAAGGTATTCACTCCAAAACGTTATATTGAAGAGGTACATATTTTACATAAAAACAAAGGTAAATTTGAAGATAATCAAATATCAACCGATGGTGTTACGAATATCGACATTAAAACAATAGGTACGGAAGTTAAGAACGTACATGTCGATATTAAAAAAGATGGAAGACTTGTTAACAAGGGGTTTGCTAGAAAGTTCAATTATGATTCTAAAACTGGATCACTTAACTTTGATATTGGATTTTCAAAGATGCCCGGTTATTATGATGTAATCGTGAGAGTTTTTGATATGAATAACCAAGAGATTGATGCCAAAATAATTAAATTCGGAACTACTGATGGAAAGTTGATTACTGATATAAAAGAAACATATAAATACGAGACAGCTGGGAAGTCGTTCACTTTACAACAGCTTCTTGCTGATGAGAAGTTGTTTAACACACTAATGAAAGAAAATGAGATTCGCAAAGTAAAAGTTCAGGTCAATTCAAGACCATGATGAAAAGATCAATTGTTTACAAGATAGTATTTATTGTACCAATTGGACTATTGCTAGGATTAGTTCTTTATTCACCATCCACTCTCTCATTGACGGAGGATCAACTACCCTCACAGGTAACAAGTAATCCTAATAAGGAATGGACTGTTTCATTTAATATGGCGGTTTCTCCTGCAACTGTTTCTGCCAACACCATCTATATAGTAGATGAAAATAATAAAAAGATTCCTTCAAAATTATTAGTCGGAAAAGATGGGTTAAGTGTTACAGTTACCCCTCGTACATCTTATATAGAAGGTGCTCAGTATTATCTTATTGTGGATGATGCTCTAAGATCGACTAAGAAATTGTTTTTATGGGCTGATACCGTTATGCCGTTCAAATACAAAAAAAGCAATGCAACATCAACGAGGGCTAAGGAACAAGCCGGTGAGGATAAAAAGCCCGCTGCAGCGATCTCCAGTATTTCGGTAAAGAGCAAGCATTTTACCTATTTATCTGAGTTCACGGTTCAAACAACAAATAACTCGATTGTAAAAATCATAATTGAAGGATCTGAAATGCAGTATGAAGGTAATAACACATTTACTGCGAACCTAGCTGGTATAAAATCAGGCGACAAACTGTCTATTAAAGGCTATAATTCTGAAAATAAAGTTGTGGAAAGATTATCTTATGATGTGGAATGAGGCACTCTATGTTTAAAAAAGTCATTCTAAGCTCATTACTAACTTTTATTATTATAACGAATCTCATTTTATGGCCATATTTGTATAAAGAGTTCAAAGCTGAAGATACGTTATCTGATTCAGCTGAACAAAGTGTCTCTACCGAAACGGCCGTTAGTGAAGAAACTGTATTGCCAGACGCGGATGAAGTCGAAGATGAAAAAGATCAGAATGATGAAGAACAGGAAGAAATTACATCCGAGGATTCTAAAGAAGAATTTAGAGTGATTGACATTAAATAATTTTTTTTAATAAAATATGAAACTATTTTAATTCTAAAACGTCTAATAAGTACACACACTAGCAAAATGGGTGAATTTGTTTTCCATGATCAGTGTGCTTACCTAACTTTTGAGAGTGCCTACATAAAAGTAGCAACTCTCTTTTTTTACACAAAAAATATCCCCGTCTGATTTAAATCAGGCGGGGTATATCATTATTTATGGGTATAATTTTTGGCTGCTGTAGGAAAACTAGCTTTCTTCCAAACATGTGTTTCCTCCATAACCTCATCGGATACTAAGAAATAATCATAGCGGACCATACCTTTTCGATCCGGTACGGGATCATTCCAGGTTGCGTCTACATGATACCACTGTCCATCCAACTTAACCAGATTCCAAGAGTGCGGAATCCCATCTCCCATTCCTGAGATATATTTCGCTTCAATTCCTAATTTCGAAAGAAGTAAATTCATCGTTTTCGAATACCCATCACATACCGCCACATTCTTCACTAAAACTCCATAGATGCTATAGGATTCACTTGGAAGTGTATTTGAAAGTAAGTTTTGATAGTCATATTCAGAAGTTAAGACAATATAATCATGTACTTTTTTAACTTTTTCATAGTTTGATAAGTTCGTATCAATGCTTTCTATAATTGCCTTTATTTTAGTATCTAGTTCCTGCCTCATTTTTTGAACATCAGATGGTGTATGTGAGTAGGTAAAGGTTAGTTCGCCATTAGACTTGTAGTGTGTTCCCCTATAATAAAAAATTTCTGGATTCTCAGCATTTATTTGCTCAAGGGTTTTTGATAGTTCAATAAAGTTTTTACTAAATTGTTCATCTAAAATAGCACGATCGTTTGTTTTTATAGCTAGAGACTGTATAGTAACCTTATCTTTAACATTTTGAATTGTATCAAGTAGGACAGCATACAAACCCTTTTCCTTTGTAATTACAGAGGGGTGATTTGCTCCTGTTCTTCCGTTTTGCGCTTGCTGTTTACATGCAAGACGTTCAATTTTTTTCTTAGAAGGGGTTGTATAAGTTATGTTTACGGGGTTTTTCGTAACCCATAGATTTGCCCCTAAACCATATTGTCCTCCAAACTTCTCATCATAACGGTAGACTGAGTACTCTTCTCCTGGTTGCAATATACGAGAGAATACAAGCTTATTATTTTCACGGGTCCAAAGGTTGATAGCTTGTTTAACAGTTACTTTTCCTATTTGCCCATCTCGAAGTTTTAGTTTCCCCCACCAAATATTAGTGTCTGGTCCTACTCCTTCACAAGAACTTGTTGCCATTACACCTGAATTGCCTACTAACAAAAAGGATAAAGTTGCTATTACGATAATTAGTTTTTTCATCTATGTATCCTCCGTATCTCTGCAGTTTATTAATTATTCCACAGATAGACGGAATTTCCCTCTTTTAACGCAAAAAATCCCTTCTCTACTAAGAGAGAAGGGAGAATACTAACGTAATTAAATGTTTATTACTTAAGATAAATAGATTATAACACATAATTTAACGGTTGTGGGTAATTTTACTAAAAAAATTTTAAGTTACCTTTATAAAAAGATTCCCCCCGCTTAAAATATCAGGGAGAATACTAATCTTACCTATAGTATAGTCCTTACTTTTTAATCTTATTCGTATTTTTGTAAATTGATGGGTAGAATCGGATCCCAATGATTGGTATAAGGATTTTGTGTTAATACCGATATTTATTATATTCATGCCGATAATTCTCAGTTAAGGCCGATATATTTTAGATAAGGCCGATATCCCCTAAGTTAAAGCCGATAACCTATGTATTTTTGTCCTTAATGATAAAAGTTCAGCTCGCCCCAAAATTAGGACATAAAAAAAGCCCTATTCTAAGTATGGAATAGGGAGAAATGTTACTAATCTTATAAATTTATTATAAATACTGTGTCGAACTTTGTCGATATATGCATTTTTTCCTCTGTAGTATAAAAATGGAAAGAGCCAGTACCCAGTCAAGGGCCTGCCTCTTTCTTTTTAATAATAGTATCCTTGTCTTTTTTCACTCATTTTTTGAGCTAGTGTTGTAATTGATACTGCTATTTCTGCAAGAGTTACATTTGATGTTGCATGGTACATGTTGGCCTTATTAGCTTCTAATAAACCTAGTTTATCAGCTAGAGCAATATATCCAGTGTATTCTTTTTGAATTTTATTAGCGTCTTTGAATGATAGCTTGAAAATATCATGGTGCTTAGCTGCTTCATCAAGTCCGAGTGCACGGACATACCAATATGCTAATTCTTGTTTCGTAATATTGTATTCTACCGGGAACGATTTTTTACTTGTGTCTATAATGTTTTGTTGTGCTGCTAGTTCTATTACATTGTATAAATCATGTTCTTTTTTAATGTTAACAAAGGTGCCTTCTTTCTTCTCATCAATTCGATCAAACTCATAATAATTTACAATCGACTTCATAAGAATTTCTAGAGCTTCTCCTCTTGAAACAGGTTGATCGGCGTTAAAAGTACTTGGATCATCCACTTTAATGATTCCCATTTGAATTAAGTAGTTTAATTCTTTTTCTGCTGTTGGGTGCTTAACTTCCATTCCTGGTTGTTCAGGTTGAGTAGGATAATGACTTGGTCTTTCCCACTTACCTGTCACAGCATTATAATGATTAAACGCATTCTTGAATTCAGTGTGGTACATTAACATATAATCTTTGCTATCATACTTGATTTTTGAGTATGTTAGTTTAACATTTAACTCTTCTAAATAAGCATTTAATGCCTTATCTTTAGATACTACTTTTTCAACATTCGGCCATTCTTTAATAATCGGGGAGTGAACGTTGTAATGTGAAATCGCTCCCTCTTTATCAATTCCAATGTTAATTGAGTCTCCTTGAACAATGATACCATTCTTAATTCTTGGGAATGAGAAATGGTAACGTCCCTCATAGGATTCTTGTTTTTCACTATAAGTAGGGTATGAATACTCATGCATAACTGAAGGCGTGTACTTTCTTACAGCTTCAACTGCAGCTTCTAAAGCTTTTTCATAAGATACTCCTGCTTTTTTCTCTTCCTCTTTTTTTGCTTCTTCTTTTGTAGCCTCGACTTTTGTTTCATAATGCATATCTCTCGTAATATCGTGGAAGCTGATAACTTCTCCAGTATTTTTGTCTATTTCTATTGTAGAACCATAGCCTGAGTTCTTACTTTGGTATTGATAGTGTACAGAATAAACTGTTTTACCTAGCATTTTATTTTCATGCTCGTAAATTTCTTCTATTCTTAGTTTCGTATTTTCATCACCTGGTTTTAATAGTTTCTCTGCAATGGCCTTAGCTTCTTTTTCATTAATCGGCTTTGTTGTTCCAGTGACCGCAGAGGAAGAAAGCATCTTGATTGGGTTCATTCCAGGTAGTGTGTCTACAAATTCTTGTCCTACTAGCCATTTTCCATTTTTCGCACTCATGCCGAAAATAGGAGGTTCTACTCCATATATTAATTTAACCTTCGCTTCTTCATTTCGATAGTCAAAATCAATCATGTATTGTAATGACACACCAAGATTTGACTTGATCTTTTCTTTGGCTGCATCACTTGAGATAATATTTGCCTTATTTTCATAATTTGACTTTTCTCTATAATATTGCCCACTGTATAACTCAACCATTTCACCGTTGCCCAATATCGTTATATTCATGTTTTGCCCACTTACTGGTATACCATTTTCTAATCTATCAAAGTTAAAGCGATATTGAATTGGTTCCGTTAAGCTTCTTGGCATTGGGTAATACATATCCTGGTTATCACTTAATTGGTAGTTTTCGTTTGGATATTGTCCATCAATAAATGATGTGGCCATTTCAAGAGCCTCTTTTTGACTTACTTTTGCAGGGAATAAGGCATCTTTAACATCAAATGGTCTGTAGTAAAATGACTGAATCGTTAATTCTTTTCCTACAAACTCAACACTACCATGTAGGTGCTTCCCATTCATTTCTTTGTTAAAAGAAAGGCTATAACGAATAATTGCTTCATCATCTTCTGGATAGCGGTGGCCTGTATTAAAGTGAAAGTCTTTTGAAGTTAGAAAATCGAATTTATTTGGAAATAGTTTTTTAAACTGTTTAATAAGTTCTTCCTTAGAAATCTGTGAATCTACATTTGCAATAGTGATAACTTGTTTTTGTTCAGTTTGGTTCGTTACATTTGCGGCAGCTGTACTCGAAAATACACTCAGTGAAAGAGCAGCTGATAAAGATAATAGTCCTACTTTTTTAATTTTCAACTAAATATCCCCCTTTTATTTTAGTACCTATTAGATAGTAACACACATTTACCAAAATAAACCAATGGCTTTGTGGCTAGTTTTACCAATTTGGCAAAATAGTACTTTAGCACTATATCTATATGCTTGTACATTTTATGCGTTAATGAAATGCGCTAGACTATTTATTTATTAAAAAATGGTCTACCTGATAATAAATTATCAAATAGACCATTCATTTTAATATACCTTTTTGACTACTGGAGCATTCGGATCTTCTATAGCTGGGTTATCTGTATCGGACTTGTTCTCATCCTCTTTATTAAAGGGACTCGAATCAATTACTTGTAAATTAAGTACTTTCCACTCTCCGTTAGAAAGTTTTAATTCATACAATACCTCATGTAACATCTGTTCGTGCTCAATATCACCTTCATTTATTTCAGTTTCCACCACACGAACAATTGCGATATCCCCAAGGATAGCAAGAACTTCTATTGAGATACTCTCAAATTTCAGATCATAAATTGGAAACATTTCAATTGCTAATTCAATATCCCCTTCTCTGTAAGGATAATCCTCATGCAGAACTAATTTCACTTTATCAATATCTTCAGTGTTATAAGCATCATTATATCTCTCAAAGAAAGCCCTCACTTCAATTTCCATTTGCACGAAGTATGGGTCTTTTCGAATGACTTCAGCATATTTACCATAAAAAGCTTCATAAAACTCGTCACTATAAATAAATTCAAATAAACCAAAGATTTCTTCAACCTTTGCACTTATTTTTTCCTGAGAAGACTTTCGTTCTATTAAATCTCCTAATTTATCAATTTCCATTTTCGTTGTAATCGGATAAATTGTTTGGTTTATAGCTGCTTGTCCAGGCTGTTTGTATTTATTAAGTATCGCACTACGTGTAGACTGGCCATACACTCTGTATAGTAAAGAAGCTTGTTTTCGAATCTCCTCCGAAAGTGAATGATACGCAGCTTCCGTATGATCACTCGTAGGTTCTCTTTCAAATAGGGATTTATATCTTTGTGTTTTTTCAGTAATTTTTCGGCCGGAAGTAATCGCATCAATATAACCGATTGCCCGATTATAATGCACCTCAACATTAGTCGCTAGACGTTCTTCTAATTGTTTCCTCTGAATTGCATTTAGTTTTGATGTAGCGCTTTTAGCAATCAAATATGTGTCCTTCGTTGCATTAAATACCAACATGTCGGGATATTTAATTTCTTTTGTATGCTCAACTGATATTTGCCATTTTAGTGAACCTGCATGTTTTTCAGCTTCACTTACTAACCTCTCCGCTTCAGTATATGTTGATGCTTCAGCTTGTACTATTGGATATAGCAAGGTTAAACCTGCTGTTAAAGCAAATACTCTTCCAAATTTACGCATTGTTTCGATCCTCCAAATTCTATACTAGCAAACTAGTAACTATACATTACCTTATATTTACAACGTTATCAACTGTTCTAAATCCATTGGTTTTGACGTATTTTAGGATAATTTGTCGGAATTATAAGTATTATAAAAGTTGTTTAGTCTAATAGAACTATAGTATCCTAATTTTGTAAATTAAAAAGTGATGGAGGGAAAAAATGTCTAAATTCTTTATAAAGCTTTCAGTGGTTTTTTCTTTATTATTAATGATGGTACTTCAACCTCTTATTGGATTTGCAGAATCGGAAAGTGAGGTTGTTTATGTTAGTTTAGGAGACTCTTTAGCCGCTGGACGAACTCCTTTTGGAGAGAATGCGAAAGGTTATCCAGATTTTATTGCGGAAAAGTTTATGGAAGTCGATGTACTTAAGCTTTTTGTGAGAGATTATGCAGTAAATGGTTACACTTCTAAACATGTACTTGACGACATTACAAACAATGTTACAAAAGGTGATAACGGGAGCATTCATGAGGTCCTTGGTCAAGCGACTCATATTACACTTGGGGTTGGTGCCAATGATTTGTTAGCTAACCTAAATCGTACGACTGGTACAATCGATCAAATTGGTGTTCTAAATTCTTTAAAGTCGGTTACTGACAACTTAGTCGGAACGATTACTGCCATTAGAACATTAAATCCAACAGCAAAAATATACTTAATGGGATACTATAACGCACTCCCTCACCTACCAGCAGAAGCCCAAGGTCCTATTCTTACAGGACTACAGCAGTTAAATAAGGTCATTGAAGGGGTTGCAAAACAATCTGGCTCTACTTATGTTGCTACAGAAGAAACAATTGGCGCTAATATTGGATTCCTTCCAAACCCTCAGGATATTCATTTAAGTGAAGAAGGATATAAAGCAGTAGCTGAGCTATTCTGGAATGAAATGAAGCCTGAGGTAAAAGAAGAACCAGCTCCCGCTCCAGTACCTTCACCTCAACCAGTTGAAAATAAACCTACACCTGTTATTTATTGGGATGGATTACTTTTGAAAAAAGGGCAAATTGGTAAAGTTGAAGTTATTCAGCCTATCAATTTATGGAAACGTGTTGATGGAAAGCTTGTATTTGAAAGAGTTTTACAGCCTGGTGAACAATATCGTGTCTATAGATATGACGGATTATTTGGTGGCCAATACGGTTTAGGTGATGGGTATTATGTTACAAAGATTGATGGGTTTATTAATTATCAAACACCATCAAAGGCTAAATTACAGTTATTGAATAATTAGAGAAGATTGTATATCGAATTGAAGTCCAAATCTTATAGTGATTTGGGCTTTTTTTATCTTTATTTTATTTATTACTTAACTTTAGAGTTTTCGTAATAGCAAGCATAGTAATATCGCTCTTCAGGTACAATATGCTCGATGAATTGAGTGAGATTGTCTTTGATTACTCCCTTCAGAGACATTTTGGTGGATAAATTGAGTGGAATGGTCTTTGATAACGCTCCTCATGGACATTTCCCTGGATAAGTTGGTACAAATGTCTTTGATAGCCCTCCTCACAGACATTTCGCTGGATAAATTGGCGCAAGTTGTCATTGATAACGCTCCTCATGGACATTTCGCTGGATAAGTTGGTGAAAATGTCTTTGATAGCCCTCCTCATGGACATTTCTCTGGATAACTTGATGCAATTGTCTTTGATAACGCTCCTCATAGACATTTCGCTGGATAAGTTGGCGAAAGTTGGCCTTGATAACTCTCATCACAGACATTCGCTCAATAAGATTATCACAAAATGTCCATGATAAATGTTCTTATCTTAAGTAGCTCTAATCTTCTATGATTTCAATAGTTTTAATCTACATTTTCACATTTTTCTCCACAACTTACCTTGCCTCGCTCAGCTTTTTACTTCACTCTCGTATATTCTCCCCGACTCCAGTCAACAATGGAGCTAGGAGGTGATTTTGATGGTACGAAATCTCTTGTTTATTGGAATTGTTTTAGAGCTTATTGTATTTTCTACGATTATCATATTAGATTCCGATACGAAGACGGCGGCTCATTCTCCATATAAGGAAATGTCTCCTTACGAGGCAAAAGCTGTATCTAGTGAATTTTTAAATAAACAAGCTTTGCCCGTTAGTCAGAATTCTATAGCACTTGTTGAGATAAAGTCTACGTACGAAGAACGGTTTGAAAAGTTAGAAGATAAAACAAACAATGAAATGCGAAAAATTGCGAATCAGGCATATGAAGAATACGTACAGGGCGACCAGGATCTAGTAAGTTTGTTATCTATGACAAAATATGTAAACGAACTGAAGGCATTGGAAAATGAAACAGATGAAGCCTTTTATCATATTTATGATGAGTTATCGAAAGAACTTGTGAGTAACGGATATCCTGATTCGGAGGCTATTGAGTTTAAAACAGAGTTTGAAGCGAAGAAGAAGGAACAAGTGAAAGAGATATTAAGAATGGCTACTTCTGAATTAAATAGTAATTAGAAATGGTACCTGCTACTCTATGGTTTTAGGTACCTTTATTGCTTACTCAGCTTCATTTTTGCTTACTTTTCGATCAAGTGGGTCTAACCAAAGCGATAATTTATTCGCAGAAGACCAACGTCTTTGATTAGTGGTCATTTTATGAAGTTGGTCCTTTATTATATCTGCTGATACGGAAATGCGTATTACCAGATAGTTCCCAAAAATTATTAGCGTATAGTTTGATCTTATTGAAATGACTTTCTTGATATGATGATAGCTTATCCATACACACTCCCCGTTGTATGGATTATGGGATGGAATAAAATAAAGGTTCTCGTGGGGCTTAATGGGTATTGGGGCCCTTTGTGAGAAAGAAGGCATTTCCAAAATTGCTGTTCTTCTATATTCAGAAAAAGCATTACCTTGAAAATATGATTCCTTAATGATATCAATTGTGGATTTGGTGCAATATAGCTCTTCATTAATTGTCACTATTTTTGTAAAACCATTTTCAATAGGGATTAATGCTATTGTGTGATCACAGATTATGTATGTTGTGACTTTCCTCATTGTTCCTCCACCATATTAAGTTTTTCTGATATGGGACTATTATACTAATTCGAAAATATAGAAAAGTGTGATATTTACCTCAATTTTATATTAAATTATGTCTATTTTGTGACAAAAATTTAAAAAGTGATACAACGGTTTATTCTTCCTGTCTCCTCTTTCCACTCTATTCTTTTATATTGATTCCTTGCTTACAGGCTTTATGGATATTGAATCAAGTACCTTTTTATATTTAAATTACCATTTTTAATTATTCATACTTTACCCCGAAAATAGCCAAAATATCTTTGTCTTCTAAGAAAAGAAGGTGAAATTATGAAAAACGATACGATTAGGAGGCTGTTTATGGGAATATTGAGTGGTAATCCAAAAGAAGAGCCAATGCATTATGGTGAGGTCTTTACAGTATGGACACATTTACTTGCAGCAAAAAGTATGGTTGCAGGTTATCAAACCTTACACAATCACGCTGGTGATGACGACTTAAAAAAACTTATATTAGATATTATTGAAAATGGAATTAGACCGGAGATCAAGGAACTTGAAACTATTTTAAAGGATAATGGTGTAGCACTTCCTCCTGCGCCACCTGAGCGCCCTGATGCTTGTGTGGATCATATTCCTCCTGGGGCAAGAGTAACAGACCCAGAAATAGCAGCAACACTAGCTGCTGATAATGCTGCTGGACTTGTTGGATGTAGTGCCGCTATGGGGAAATGTATCCGTGAAGACATTGCAGCAATGTTTGGACAGTTCCATATGCAAAAAGCGCAATTCGGTTTACGTATTCTAAGAATGAACAAAGAAAAAGGCTGGTTAATTCCACCACCACTGCATTTAAATACTGCAGATCATTGTTAATTTTTAAAGGCGCCCTAGCTGGCGCTTTTTTGTATATTATCTTACACTTTATGGAACGTTAGAACTAAAAACGTGGTGAAAAGTATGATATTTCAAAAACATCAAGTTGTAACAAAGCACGGACTGTTGATGGCCATTTTGACGATTAATAAAAAAGTGTTTGCAGAAGAGTTTTCCTTGGAAAGCGGAAATATACCTAGTGAAAATGCTCAAATAAAAAGTGCTGCCTTGCAATTTATAGAAAATAATTATCCGACTCTACAAATAACAGTGGTAAGAATTTTGGTAGGGAAAGTTCCTTTCGTTACTTTTCATATAAAAAACTAGGTAATTGGGATCACTACTTTAATAACCAATTATATTCACTTTTAAAAAATCCCTCTGATTGATACTATAAAGATAGTAAATCAATGTTGAGGGGTAGAAATATGGTAGATTTAAAGACTCTTATTAAAAATAATCTCGATAATAGCCCTCATATTGCTAATGAGCTTGTAGAGGTAACAGCGATACGCAACAAGGCTAGGTTGTACAGTTTCCTTCAAAGTCCTGACTGTGAGATTGACTGTTTTGAAAGTATTCTAAAGATGGTGAGGCACATATTTCCGGATCAGGAGTTTGAAATCATGGATTCCTACATTCGAACGTTAGATCCTAATCAAGTTCTCGCTCGACATAGTTTGGAATACGCTGATTGTAATCGTCTAGATGGTCTATACGAATATATGTTGGATAAATTAAAGAGAAGTAAACATCGAGAAAGTCAGGACTGGGCTAGATTGCATGAGGTTGAATTAAGAAGAGCTAGAGGCGAAATTACTAACGATGATTTCCCTGATATTGTGAATCAACTGAAGTTTAAATCTCCTGAGATGAAAGTGTATAGTCAGATTGTTCTTATGTATTGTTATTATGACTTGAGAAAAGTTCAAAAAATGAAGGATGCTGCCCCAGCCATACAAAAACAAATAAGCAAATTAAAATCTCCTTTTATTCGAACTAGTTTCATGCTAAGACTGGCATTGATTATGACAGGTGTAAGCTACCATTTGGGTGAAATCGAGAATATACGGTTATATGGGGAAAAAATTCTTGATCAGCCAGGCGGAAATCGTTTAAAAGGATTGGTTCATCAGTTTATAGGTAATTCCTATATCTTTTCAAATTATGATCGCTCATTATATCATTTAACTCTTTCGGAAAAATACTGTAACAACGAAAGGTTAGCTTTTGCAATTAAAAGAAGTCGAAACTTTTTAGCAAATTACTGGGGAGAGTTGCCACCTTATTTAGATTTTGAGAGTAAGGAAATCCCAGATATACACGAGGTTGTCTTTCACCATATCAGGTCTGGAAGAATGATTGAAGCCCTAAATCTATTAAAATCAACTGATTGGGAGAGTTTAACCTTAAACCAAAAAGGCTTTCATATGTTTTATAAAGGTATGGCAGTTAATGATCGGAATTGTTTTCTTGAGTCAGTCCAATACTTTACGGAAGCAAATGAGAGGTATTATATCCATTTACCTCTTCTAGAGCTCGAGAGAATTGGTGAGAACCCAGAGATAGTGAGAGCTTTAAGACTTAAGTAAAAAGGTATCAAGCGCACATAGAGTTGCGCCTGATACCTTTTTTTATTTTCCAAACGATGATAGGAATTTAACACGATCACCCATCGGTGGCACATTATTATCTACTAGTGCAATCTCAAGGACAGCCGGACCTTTTAAGTTGATTAGTTGGCTGATCGAGTTGAGATTGATATCTTCTAATGCATCAACCCGGTAACTTGGGATGCCCATTGCGTTTGCCATTGCAGCGATATTGACTTGTTCTTGTTCAAAGCTTGGATGTGACCTCTTGTATTGTAGGGAATGTCCGTGATACACCATTCCAAGTCTGGCATTATTCATGACGATGAATAGAATCGGAAGTTGGTATTCTTTTGCCGTTAAAATCTCCATCCCATGCATAAAGAAGCAGCCGTCACCGGTAATACATGCTACTGGTCGATTTGGTTCAGCAAGTTTCGAGCCAATTGCTGCCCCTATCCCGCTCCCCATTGCTCCGAAATGTACGTTGATATCGAAAGTATCTGAATCTAGTACATTCATATGGTGAATGACATAAGACATAAACTCACCGATGTCAATCGTATATCGGGTCGAGGTTGGTAAGTATTCTTGAAGTTTTAGCAGTACGTTTTGGGTGTTATACTCTTGGGTGCTGTTGTTTTTGGTTGTTTCTGCTTTCGCTGGAAGTTCTCTCGTTAATCCCAGTGATTTTAGTTCTTCATTTAGGAAAAGAAGACTTAAGCTCACGTCACCATGAATTGGAAGATCAATATCATACTTTCGGTTGAAAACGGTATTATCAATGTCTATCTGGATCGTAAAACGATTTTTTGTTAGATTAGGATTCCAGTTGTTTGTTGCTGTTTCACCTAGGCTTGATCCTAAGATGAGCAGCGCGTCACTTTCGCTGTTGTTAATGAGTTCTGATGCCTTCTCGTGACCGGCAAATCCAAATACACCAGCTAGCAATGGATGATTTTGTGGGATGAGCCCCTTCGCCTGTGGGGTCGTGATGATTGGCCAGTTTAATAGTTCTGCAAGCTCAAGTACCTGGTCAACCGCCCACCTTACACCTTGGCCGACAAAAATATAACCATTTCGCTTTACTAATTCTTGAGCAGTTTTAGCGATGGTTGTTGCATCTGGTACAACTGGTTTGTGTTTTGGAAATTTAGGTATTGGAATTTGTGAGATTTGAGTTAGTTGTACATCAATAGGCATGGCGATATGTACTGGGCCCGGAACACCAGAAAGTGCGATTTCTGTTGCTTTGGCTACTTCACTTAATAGGTCTTCAGCTTTGGTTACAGTTGCACTATATTTTGTGACAGGGCGGAACACTGGATCGGCGTCTAGCTCCTGTGAGGCATTGAGCCCAACAGTATTGACGGGCACTGCTCCTGTGATGAAAAGAATAGGTAAGTGCTCACGCATGGCATTGGCTGCTCCTGTTACTAAGTTCGTCCCACCAGGACCACTACAGCCGATACATACTGCTAGTTGATTTGCGTATTTTGCGTAGGAAGCAGCCATGTAGGAGGCTGCTCCTTCATGCTTTGTGATGATGGGTGTAATTTCTCTCATGTCGTATAATTCATCAAAAAAGGCATTCACAGAGCCTGCTGGTATCCCGAAAATCGTTGTGACTCCACCACTTTTTAAGTATTCAAGTACCGCACGTACAGCTTTCATGGGTTTTCCTCCTTTGAGTGTTCGTAAGTGTGAGTTTATGTGACCTTTGTTTGGTTGTTTTGGGCTTTTGAGGGGGCATAAATTGGTTTATGTGACCTTATTTCCCGAAATCCTCGATTTCCCGGAACGTAAATCCAATTACCTGACCTCATTTCCCGAAATCCGCAATTTCCCGGAACGTAAATCCATTTACGTGACCTCATTTCCCAAAATCCGCAATTTCCCGGAACGTATATTCATTTACGTTACCTCATTTCCAAAATCCGCAATTTCCCGGAACGTAAATCTATTTATGTGACCTCATTTCCCGAAATCCGCAATTTCCCGGAACGTAAATTCATTTACGGGACCTCATTTCCCAAAATCCGCAATTTCCCGGAACGTAAACCTATTTATGTGACCTCATTTCCCGAAATCCGCAATTTCCCTGAACTTAAATCTCAATTTCTATTAAACTACCCTCTTCAACCTCGTAAATTAAGACTTAATAAAAGCCCCATCTTTACTCAAATATCTCTCAACCAAATCTTCTGCCTTTAAAGGTGGACTAAAGAAATATCCTTGAACGAGTCGGCAGCCTTTAGATGAAAGAAACTCAACTTGTTCTTTTGTCTCTACACCTTCTGCTATAACGTGTAGATTCATATTTTGCCCCAGCGTAATAATCGTGTTGGTTATCGCAGCATTATTGGAATCGGTCATCACATCATCAATAAATGACTTATCAATTTTTAGTGTCTTAATCGGGAAGTTTTTGAGATAGCCTAATGATGAATAACCTGTCCCAAAATCATCAATTGAAATATTGATTTCTAAATCCTTAAGTTGATCCATTGTTTTCATCGTCGCTTCTGTATTTTTCACAATGATGTTTTCGGTTAATTCTAGCTCTAGAAGTTCTGGCCTAAACCCCGTTTCTTCTAAAACATGTTGTACCATAGGAACGAGGTTACGTTGTTCAAACTGTCGTACTGACAGGTTTACTGAAAGACTTAACTCACCGTGTCCTTGTTCCTGCCATTGCTTAACTTGTTTACACGCATATCGAAGGACCCATTCACCAATTGGTACAATTAAGCCTGTTTCTTCTGCCATCGGGATAAATTCAGCTGGAGAAACGATTCCTCTTGTTGGATGATTCCAACGTAACAATGCCTCTACACCAAACATTTTTCCGGTCTCCGTATTTACCTGTGGTTGATAGTAAATACTGAATTCTTCGTTTTCTAAAGCACGGTAGAGATCATTTTCCAGTTTGACACTTTCAAATGTACGATTTTCCATGCCATTTGTGTAAAATTGATAGTTGTTTCCGCCAAGTTCCTTTGCTTTATACATCGCAGTATCTGCATTTTTCAAAAGGTCATCAGTATTGGCACCTTCACCCGGATATAACGCAATACCAATGCTTGTTTTTATAAAAACTTCCTCGTCATTCAATGTAAATGGTTTTACAAATGCATCGAGTACCTGCTCAGCATAGGAAATTACTTGGTCATCATAGTCAATCGATGGCAGGATGATTGTAAACTCATCCCCACCTTGTCTAGATACAGTATCTCCGATTTGACTACATGCTGTTAATCGGCGCGCTACCTCTTGGAGCAGTTGGTCTCCAACATTATGACCCAAGGTGTCATTGATTACTTTAAAACGATCTAAGTCCAGAACCAGCACTGCTAGTTTTTTACTATTACGACTTGCATACGTCAACCCTTGATTTAAGCGGTCCTTAAATAAAATACGATTAGGCAATTCTGTTAAGGTATCGTAGTAGGCATGGTACTTTATTTTTTCTTCCATATTTTTACGTGAAGAGACGTCTTTAAAGGTAACAACATATCCTACTATTTGATTTTCTTCTTTAATGGATGCAATGACATATTCAACAGGAATATGAGTACCATCCTTTTTATAAAACCTCTCATCCATATCAAACTTTTTAAGATTTTTTTGCAGGTACGTTTCAAATGTGTCTTCACAACTACTTTTGCCTATTTTCTTTCTTGAAAAAATGATGTCATAACAGAGACCGATCAATTCTTCCATTTGATATCCAAGCATTTTTGCTCCTGAAGGATTGCAGAAGGTGATTTGACCATCTAGGTTTAAGCCAAAGATTCCTTCCCCTGCTGAGTTTAGGATTAACTCTTTCTCGCGACTTAAGCGCTTTAACTCATTAACAATGCTCTTTAACTCTTCGTTTTTCTTAGTAATTTCAGATGTTCTTTCTGCAATAATCAATTCTTGCTTTTCCATATATAGCATGCTTGAAAGTGTTAATGCTGTTGCATCTGCAATGGATTGTGCAAGCTGCATCGAAGCTTCAGGATATACATGACCTGGCTCTACTAAGTTAACAACTGGTATAGTCCCAAGCACTTCTCCCATTGCAACAAGTGGAATCATGTAAATTCCCTTAATACCGAAATTTTTGCATGCCTCATGATTCGGCCTTGGGTCGAGTGACACATCAGGTACCAAAACAGCCTTTTTGGTTCGTATAACCTCTTGGAATAAAGCATCTTCACGATAGTCAATCATAATTTCATCGTGAATTTTTTTCCAATCATCTTCTTTCCAGTCACTGTCTTTACTTAATTTTGCTGGCTTAAGGCCTCGTTTAGCTACCGGATCAAGTAGATGAGCCCCTATATTAGGGTTTTTCAGGACATTCCCAATGTAACGGAAGCAAGTATCCATTACTCCCTGTAATGTGGAACACAAAGATAGTTCACGAGTCACATCTAGTAGTAACTGCTTGTCAGAAAGGAGGTTCTCTTTTCGAGTTAAATTATTGGCATTTCGAATCGCAACAGCAGCCATATTCACGTAGGCTTCTACTGTTTTGATTTCTTGGATGGTTAGATTCATAGGGATGCCATAGTCAAATAGGAAGACAAGTCCATATAATTCCTTCTCGTAGGAAATAGGTAACCCTAGTAATGATTTTATTTGAAATGCTTCAATAGCCCGTCGATCAGGGCGATTATCCCTTGATGTATCAGAGATATAGATGGCCTCTTGAGTTTCAATTACTTCTTTTGCTAAAAAGTCAATGGATGGGTCCACAACATGCATATCAATTGTCATTCCATTAATCACTTCTGGCTTGCTTACATAGCCTCTATAAGTACCATCAGGTTGAGGTAGGTAAATGCCGACGGAGTCACACTGTACGATTTCTTCAGATATAGCTGTCACCACATGTTGTAATACATCCTTCAAATCTAATTCTGTATTTATTAATTTTGTTATCGTTGCAAGTCTTGAATACCTCGTTTGCTCTCCCGACATTTCATTACCTCCTTCATCTGAATAGACTATATTATTTTGCTATGAATTATTTACCGTGTAGGGAAGTACTACATTTTCACCATAATTCGACATTTTAAGGTTAAAAAAAATAGGTTAAGTACTATTTTTAGAGTTTATTTTTCCAATAGAGTAAAATATTGTATTGAATCTTATAACTA
The DNA here is from genome assembly GCF_017873715.1 of Cytobacillus luteolus. NCBI lineage: Bacteria > Bacillati > Bacillota > Bacilli > Caryophanales > Bacillaceae > Litchfieldia > Litchfieldia luteola. Next base: position 216,171 of record NZ_JAGGKM010000005.1, on the reverse strand, counting down.
TACATTTAAACGAATCTAGTTATTTTTCAAGTACTTTTCTAAAGATTTTCAATAAATGATTCGAAAGAACCATAATGTATCGAGTTATTAGGTAGATTGTCACGTTGCTGAATTAGGACTTTTTATACACGAAATATGCATACATTGGTTTTCTAATATATCTTTAACTTTATAAAAGAAAGGCGTCTACAGTGTAGACGCTAATTCTGGGTAGTCGTTAAGAACTCAATTGCTTTTAAGTTCTGTTTAATATTATTTTTAATTCTATTTATCTCTTTCAGATTTTGTGATAGCTCACATTCTTTTGTTGCTAGATACGCCAAAGAGTTTATATCTTCATAAATAACACTAAAAGCTTCTTGCATTGTATTATTAAGTTTCAATCTCTTATATGCCATACTGCAACACATCCTTTTTATAATTCTATAGATTAGACATTAAAAGACGAAGTTGGTTTGTAGATCGGTGGTAACTCTGCCACTAATCCTAATGAACTTGGTTTGTAGATCGGTGGTAACTCTGCCACTAATCCTAATGAACTTGGTCTGTATATTGGTGGTAGCTCTGCTACTAGTCCTAATGAACTTGGTCTGTAGATTGGTGGTAACTCTGCTACTAATCCTAATGAACTTGGTCTGTAGATTGGTGGTAACTCCGCTACTAGTTCTAATGAACTTGGTTTGTAAATTGGTGGTAACTCTGCTACTAGTCCTAATGAACTTGGTCTGTAGATTGGTGGTAGTTCTGCAACTTCTACAGCATTTGGTTGATAAATCGGTGGTAACTCTGCTACATTTTTATTAATGGCACTTGCTCCAAAAGAAAAACCGACAGCCAAAACAGTTAGTGATAGACCTGCAAATAGTAATTTTTTCATAATAACACTCCGTTTCTTTTTACCCATCTAAGGGATAAGATAGTAGTTAATTGATTTAACTGTATTATATAAGAACTATTTAAAACGTGTTTTCCTTGTTTATAAGGTTTTGTGTCACTAGACTAATAGTAATCTACCAATTTCTCTTCTAAATGAGAAAAAATATTGATGTAGCAATAATGAGGTGAAAAAGTTGGATTTCACAAAAATCGGTGAAGAAATACGAAATTTACGCAAATCTTTAGGGATGTCCCAAGTGGAATTGGCAAAGGGGATTTGCACACAATCACAGATTAGTGTCATAGAGAAGGGTGAAGTTTATCCACTTGCATCCACACTCTACTTAATCTCTCAAAAGCTAGGGGTTGATATCAATTATTTCTATGAGATTGCTAGCACACCAAAGGTTGACTATGTAAACGAAGTAGCCCACCAGTTCAGGCAAGCAAGACGCGAGGCAAAATATGACCTAATTAGAGACATAGTAAAAGCTGAAAAAAATAATCCTTTATTTAAAAATATACGAAAAAACAAACAGCTTATTTTATGGCATCAAGGAATATGTGAATATGAAATTAATAGAAATCCCGAGCTAGCGAAGGAATTACTATTTGAAGCAATACAGTTAACTCATTCAACTGATAAGGTATTTAATGAACGTGAAATTGAAATCTATAGTTCAATTGCCGTGATTCATTTTAATGGTAGTGAAAATGAAAAAGTAATTGAGATTTATGACATGGTGCTTCCTCACTTGGAGAGGATTCCATATCCGCATGACGTTACCATTAAATCTAGGATCTTATATAACAAAGCAAAAGCATTAACGCGCCTTTCAAGATTTGAAGAGTCCAATCATTCCTGTAAGCAAGCAATTGATTGGTGCTTAAAAACGGATAATATGTACGTTTTTGGAGATTTGTATTATCATACGGGATACAATTATGAAATGCTTGAGAATTATATAACCGCCTTAAGGTATATGGAGAACGCGAAGAAAGTATTTGAACTGAGGCTTGAGGACAGACATATTCCTTATATAGAGCAGCGGATTAAGAATATAAGAGAGAAACTAGAGAGTCAAACGAGGGTTTGACTCTTGTTTTTAGTTCAGCTCAACTTCATCCAAATTCGCTTCATCCTTATAACCATGTTCCCCAGTTACTTCATACGTTTCTTTAATGAGTCCCATTTCTGGGGCAAAATAACGAGTGTAGATTGTATTAGCACCTGCAACTTCGCTTGTTGTCTTTTGAATGACTATCACGCTCTCGAACGTCCCCTTGGGTACGGTGATAGTTTGGTTTTCATCAATTACCTTCCATTCAGCCTGACCATCATCTTTTAAATCTAAAAATATCTCAGGGAATTCCATTGGCACAAAAGCTTCAATTAACTCTGGGCTTTGCCTCCCTGCAGCTTCATGTACAAGAGCATATTCTTCATTCGTCCATCGATAGATTTGAGTAGTTGGTGCACCGCTTAGAGATACTATGACTTGAACATACTCTTCATTCTCAGCAACAATTTCATGAACATAGATTTCTTCACCTGCATTCGTATATATTCGTTTCTCTCCTACTTTCGGGCGATATTCTTTAAAATTTCCTTGTTTTATTTTTACAACTTCCTTTGCTTCTTTAGGTTGCTCTTGTGGGGGAGTTTCAGCTTTTTCCTCGACCTGCTGAGTAGGAGGAGGAGAACATCCGACAAGTAGAAGTAAGGATAGTAACATGCCGTTTATTAATTTCACTTGAATTCTTCCTCCCTCTACCAAGGCTTCAGTACATATCTAAAACTATCTTTTACATAAATGGTTGTTTGACGGTTTTTATCTAACACTGAGATAGCTGATTTTACTGTATAAGCATAGCTTAATGCTTCAATTTCATTCGAAAAAGTAGCTAATCTTTCATTATTACTTCCATACACTTCAAAAACAGCAAAGTAAGCTTCTATTCCTTTAGCAAGTGCCCCTGCTGCTTCAAACTGATAGCTCTCTGTTTTTATTAATTTTTCTTCATGTCGATTAATCATATAGCCAAGCTCTACTAAGATAGACGGCATTTGTGCATTCCGGATGACATAAAAGCTTTGATCAGAGTGGATTTTCCGGTCCGGAAGACGTAATGAATTTACTAGTATCGGATGCACTACTTCAGCAAGTCGTTTATTCTCTGACAAGTACTTTATTTGTAAGGGGTCGTGTGGATATTCAGACTTGCCGTGTTTTACCCCATCGTAATAATAGGTTTCGATGCCTCTTCTGAAGGAATTAGTTGGGTGAGCATTGTGATGGATTGAAATGAAAATACTGTTGTTGTTATTTTTTTCAGCAAATGCATTCGCCATTTTCATCCGCACATCGAAATCTCCACCATCCGTGGTTCCATCAGCATTTTTCAAATAAGGGGCAAACTCCGTGTCGGTCGTGCGAGTTAAATGAACCTTGATGTCTGTCGGTTTTAGGATTTCTTGTAATTTCAATGCAACTAACAGGTTTGCATCCTTTTCACAAAAACCCGTTGCTGAGCCTGAATAACCACAAGTTCCACTATACTTACCACCATGACCAACATCGATAATCACCGTTTTTTCAGCATGTTGTGTAACTGGAAATAGAAAAAAGATGAATAGTGCTAGGAAAAACAATTTTTTAAACAACCTTCCACCCCCTACTACAAGTCTCTATCTTTTCTATCATTTTAAACAAAACAACATAAAATTAAAAGAAGGAGTAGAAATTGGGGCCTGACCCCCGGTGCGTTAATGTGTTAACGCATTGGGGGTCAGGCCCCCAATGGTTTAATGCGTTAAACCGAGTAATTTTATAAACAAACTTGTTGACTCATTAGTTTAATGGTGTTAATATTTTCATCATCAGTTAAATAATCGTTTTTTTCTTATCATGAGAGGTGGAGGGAATGGCCCTAGGAAACCTCGGCAGCGGACTCATTTTTGAGAGTACTGTGCCAATTCCAGCAAGCGATAGCTTGATAGATAAGAAGAGCGCACGTTTTCAATTTGAATTCATGACCTCTTCTTTCTTGAAGAGGTTTTTTGTTTCTTATGAATTTTGTTGATGAGAGAAAAACACTTTTTAACTAAAACCAAGTAAATCTATAGAAAAGGATGGTATAACACCTATGAAAAAACTTTCATTATTGCTTTTTATATTAACGATTGGATTTGTTTTAACTGCTTGTGGGACTGAGGAAGCAGGAACTTCAAACTCAGGTGCTACAAATTCAGATACTGCTTCTGAGGAGCAGAGTTCATGGGATCGAATCAAGGAATCTGGAAAACTAGTTGTTGGTACTGAAGGATTATATTTTCCAGTTACATATTTTGATGAAGAGACAAAAGAATTAACTGGGTTTGATGTTGAAGTCGTTAGAGAGTTAGGTAAAAGATTAGGTCTAGAAATCGAATTTAAAACGATGGAGTTTGATGGATTACTGCCTGCTCTTCGAAATGGTCAGATTGATGTGGCTGCGAATGATTTTACAATCACTGAAGAACGCCTAGAGAAGTTTGATTTTACAATTCCTATTAAACACTCATTTGGGTCTGCTCTTGTCCGTGAAGATGGTAGCTCGAATATTGAAACAGTTGAGGATTTAACAGGGAAAAAAGTTGGAGGTTCAGCTACTAGTAATTACTCAGACTTTGCTCGTAGCCAAGGTGCAGAAGTTGTTGTTTACACAGGTTCTGATACTGTTTTACCTGAAATCGTTAACGGACGTGTGGATGCTACTTTAAATGACTATCTTGTTTTAATTCAGCACTTAAAACAATTCGATAAGCCTGGGCTAAAACTTGCTGAAAATGTAAAATTTGAGCCTAACGTTGGGGCCATTGTCATGCAAAAAGATAGCCCAGAGTTAAAAAAACAATTAGATACAGTTTTACAAGAAATGATTGATGATGGAACGATTAAAGAGATTGCACTTGAATTCTTTGGTGCAGATGTTTCACAACCAGTCACTCTTGACTAGTGTTAGAGAGGAATCTTTGTGATTCCTTTCTTTTTGCAGATAATCATAAAAAGGAGTCCTATTTATGTCAAATTTCAAATGGGAATATCTATTTAATATAGAAATTGCGTTAGACTCACTTCCCTTTATATTGGAAGGGGCCTGGTATACGATTCTGATTGCCGTTGTAAGCATGGGCATTTCCTTAGTATTGGGTTTGTTTATTGCGCTGGCAAGAATGAGTAAGTATTGGATTAACAGTATTCCCGCTCGGATTTTCATATCATTTATGAGAGGAACCCCTCTTCTCGTTATTTTATTTATTTTATATTTTGGCTTACCGATGCTTGGTATTGAGTTGCAGCCTCTTACAGCAGCGATTATCGGTATTAGTGTGCATTTTTCAGCTTATAGTGCCGAAATTATTCGCTCTGCCATATCTTCTGTTTCTAAAGGTCAATGGGAGGCCGCGGAGACCCTTCGTATGAGTTATTGGCAAACAATGCGTCGGATTATTTTACCACAGGCTACTCGGATTGCACTCCCTCCTTTATCAAGTGTGTTCATGGATATCATTAAGGGAACCTCACTTGCAATGGTTATCACGGTATCTGAAATGTTTTACCGTGCAAAAGTTGTAGTTGGTCAAACGTATGAGAGCTTAACATTGTATATTCTAGTTGCCTTGATTTACTGGGGACTTTGTACAATTGTAACCTTGTTACAAGATTACCTCGAGAAAAAAGCAAACCGTTATGTTTCATCATGATAGGAGGCTGCGAAAATGATTCGTATAGAACACTTAAGTAAAAGCTTTAAAGATAATGAAGTATTAAAATCGATTTCCTTGCAAATAGAAAAGGGAGAAGTAGTCAGCATTATCGGGCCATCAGGGTCTGGAAAAACAACATTGCTGCGCTGTATGAATTTACTGGAGATTCCAACATCGGGGACACTTTCGATTGGCGAAGTCCAGGTTGGATTTAACGGTAAAACACCCTCTAAGCAACAAAAGAGAAATGTACAAAATTACTCAGGGATGGTATTTCAACACTTTCACCTATTTCCACATAAAACAGTTTTAGAGAATATAATTGAAGCACCATTGGTTGTTCAAAAAAGAAGGAGAACCGAAGTAGTTTTAGAAGCTGAGGAGCTACTGGGTAAAGTTGGCTTGCTAGGGCACAAGGACCATTATTCTGAACAATTATCAGGAGGACAAAAACAACGTGCGGCCATTGCTAGAATGCTAGCATTAAAACCTGAAATCCTACTATTTGATGAACCTACATCTGCACTTGATCCTGAGTTAGTAGGAGAAGTTCTAACTGTTATTAAAGAGCTCGCGAAAGAAGGACAGACGATGATTATCGTTACTCATGAAATGGGCTTTGCACGTGACGTATCTGACCGTGTGATCTTTATAGCAGATGGCTTCATCGTTGAACAAGGAAAACCAGAAGACCTTTTCACAACGCCAAAAGAAGAACGAACACAACAGTTTCTACAAAAAGTACTAACAAGATAAAAAATTGGGGCCTGACCCCCGGCGCGTTAAAGCTTTAACGCACTGGGGGTCAGGCCCCAATCGTCATATTTACCCATCTTCGATTTTAAGCTTTTTGAACCAGTCTAAGCCTTGCCTTCAGCACATATATCCTAAGTAGGTGTTTGTAAATCTAGTAGTGATAAAAATTTAGTAGAGTGTGCTCTACAAGGTGAGGGGAAGAAGTTGAAGAAGTTTTTTAAGGTATTTATGATCTCAGTTTTAGTGTTGTCGTTATTTATTCCATCTATTGGTCTGGCTAAGCACGATGATGATGATGATGATGATGATGACAAGTTTTATGAAGCATTTGAGGCGGGTGTAGCGCAGAATAGAATTAGCCCAACTAAAAGTCATTTGGCAGAAGGCGTTTATTTAGGAGGGTATGATGGTTTTAAACAACGTGGTAAAGCTATAGGTGTAGCTGATCCGATTTATGCCCGCGCACTGGCACTTAAGTCTGAGTCCGAAAAGCTTGTTTTTGTCACATTGGATACGACTGGTGTAGGGAACAAGGTACTGAATGTGATTCGTGAAAAAGCATCAAAAAAGACCGGAGTATCTAAGAATGCAATCATGATTAGCTCAACTCATACACATGCAGGACCAGATCTTCAAGGCTTGTGGGGTGGTGTATCTAATTCCTACAAGGATTACTTTATCAATCAGGTTGTAAAAACAATTGAAGAAGCAGTAGATGACCAAGAAGATTCAATGGTTACTGTAGGCTCTACAGTGGTTCCACAAAACCTGGTCCATAATCGAAGGGGCAAAAGTGAGACCGATACAACTTTAACAACCCTACAGATTACTCAACTAGAGAAGGAAAAAGGTAAAGGAAAGGGTAAGGGTAAAGGGCATCAAAAAGGCAAAGGTAAAGGGCATGATAAGGGTAAAGGTAAAGGCCACAATAAAGGGGACGATGATGAAGAAAAAGTCATCGCTACCTTAATAAACTTTGCTGTTCACCCGACTATTTTAGGTAGAGATAATAAAAATTTTTCTGCTGATTTTGTAGGGTACCTTCACTCTGAAGTAGAAGACCAATTTGGTGGCATCTCTCTTTTTGTTAACGGTGCTTTAGGTGATGCTACACCGATTTCTAATGGCAACACTGACCAAAAGAAGGCCGAATACTATGGAAAAGAGATTGCTAAATATGTTGAGAAAGCTATAGATAATGCTAGAGTTTTACCTAAAGGGTTAAAAATTACGAATAAAAAAGTTGATTTCGTAGTAGAGAATCAAGGATTTGTTAGTGGCTATAACACAGGAATTTTAAGCCCGTATTATGAAATGAAAAAGGTAAATAATGTACTGAAGCTTGAGAGCACAATTTCAAGAGTAACCATCGGGGATAAAAATACAAACATTGAACTAGTTACGGCTCCAGGAGAAGCAGTAACTGGGCTTGGTCTTAGTCTCCGTAAAGTAATGGACAATAAATATTCAATGATTTTAGGGCTTACTCATGATACGCTTGGTTATCTAATTCCTGAGAGTGAATGGGATCCTAAGAAATATGAAGAACAAGTATCGATTGAAAGAGCAGCTGGTGAAAAAGTTAGAAACGTAGTTTTAGAGCTTTACGGAAAGAAGTCACAACCTTTACCACAGCCAGTTACTCTTAAAGCTGGAGCTTCTAAAGAAAAAATTACACCTACCACAGCTATGATGGATGCTACAAAACAAGGTCCTCTGTATCTTGGTGGGTACGGAAATGGTAGAAAAGCTGACCCTAATCAGGTACTTGATGAATTATGGGCAAGAACAATCATCCTTCAATCAGGTGGAAAAACGGTCGCATTTACTGCCCTTGATTCTGTAGGTATTTTTCAAAAGGATTCTTTAGAGATTCAAAAACGAGCTCGTGATGCACTGCGTACAAAAGGCATCTATGTTGATCATATTGTCGTGTCTTCAACACATACTCATCATGCTCCAGACACAATGGGGCTTTGGGGAGCAAAAAATAAAAGCGGTATTAACCCATTTTACCAAGAATATTTAATAAGTCAGGCAGCTAAATCAATTATTAATGCTGCAACTTCTATGCAAACTGTAAAAGAACTTCGTTACGGAGTACAAGATACCTCTGGCCTAATTAGAGATTCACGCGATCCAAATGTGATGGATGACGATATCTATGTCATGCATGCAGTAGGTCTTAACAATCAAACAATTGGTACACTAGTAAAATGGGCCAGCCACCCTGAGACCATTCTTGGCCACTATAATGAAGCTATCACTTCAGACTATGTCCATCCATTAAGAGAGACTGTTGAGAAAAGTGTTGGTGGAACCACTGTATTCGTGAATGGCGCAATTGGCGGATTATTAACTTCCCTAAAAGTTGATGTTGGTTATGGAACTGGTAAAGAAGGAAGTAAAGCAACAATGAAGGTTATTGGAGAGCGAGCTGGTATTGCAGCTCTAACGGCAATTAAAAATAGTACAATTAGTAAGGATCATACGATAAAAATTGCTACTAGAGATGTATATTTACCCTTAGAAAATCCAAACTACTATTTACTAGGATACTACGGAATGTTAAATCGAGATGTATACATTAATGGTGCAAAGCAAAGCAGTATGCCACTTCCTCCACAATACGGTGGAAAACAGGTTGATTTATTAACTGAAGTATCAGCGGTAAAAATCGGGGATGCACAGTTTGCTATGGTTCCTGGAGAGTTATACCCAGAAATAGAGCTTGGAAAATTCCAAACAAAAAGCTTAGCACACAATCCAAATGCTGCTCATGAATTAGCGATTAAGCCAAACATGTCAGGTAAATATAATTTTGTACTTGGCTTATCTAATGATGCGATTGGCTACATTATCCCAAGAAATGACTTCGTCCCACTGGTCCAAGATGGACTTTATTGGAAAGAAGGTATTCACCGCATACAGAACAAACAACTATACGGCGAAATCAACTCAGTCGGGCCTTCAACAGCAGCCATCCTCTCTAACACTCTTGTAGAACTTTTAAGGGCAATTAAATAAAACTGGGGCCTGACCCCCACGGCGTTAACGCGTTAACGCGCCGGGGGTCAGGCCCCTTCTGTCATTGTTTGTTCACAGTTAGGACAATTGTTTTTGTGTTTTTAGCTATTGCTCCACTATCGTTATTAAAGATGTTCTTCTTGCTGTCTTCTGATGGTTTAATGGAGATATTGATGTCGTTTTTACCCTCAGCCAAAGTAACTGTATGACTGAACGACATATCATCATTAATAGTAACTTGTTCCCCATTAATGGTGAGGACTCCACCTTTAATTGCTGTACCCTTTAATTCGATTGTTTCAGTTGTTACCGTAGCATTGTTTTCATGAGAGGTTACGACAACAGGCATATCAATCCAACGTACAATGTAATCTTGAACTACCATTTTATTATTGCCCTGATTCTGTACGACAACTTTCATATCGGTTCCAATCGCACCATAACCATAGTAACTGATATCATCATCTGTACGATTATTCGGTGTGTGGTCCGCAAGGCCTTCTTGATCCCATGAATTACCCTTTACATACTTATAGGTAATTTCAGTTCCTTCTTGAACTTCGACTGTATACTCCCAATCAGGTGTAACAGCTCCGTTACGTGTCATTGACCACGCCCCGGCATTCCAGCCATTTATACTGTTTGGCATGTTAACACTTGTCGTTAGCGGTGTATAATCTGGTGCATTTACTTTAAAGGTTACCTGAACCATAACAATATCAGGAGTAACGGTAACTATGTTTGAATCTACAAAATTACCTACTTTATCATAAACGCGAACTTGATATTGGTACGTTTTTCCGTTTTCAACCTGGTAGTCACGGTAAGATGTTAACGAGCCATCAACCACCTGATCGATTACAATACCATCACGTAAAATCGTGTATAGGTATGGATCCTCTGAGTCTACTACTGTCCAACTTAAGTTAACCTGACCAGATTCTTGCATCGGCTGTGCAAGCTCGACAGCTGTAGCTGGTGCCGTTTGGTCCGCTTCATCTTGTACGAAAGTGACCGTATTAGTGGTTTCTGTATATTTCCATTCACGCCCCAAGTCTGAGGAAACACCGATTCTGTACTCATAGGTGCCAACTTCTAAAGGTAGGAAGCTACCTGAGAATACATTATTATTTCCGGCCTGCCCTGCATATCCTGCCTTCAGGATTTCCCACTGAGTTTCACTGTCCTTTTTCATTTCTAATCTGGCTATAACACCTTCCGCTTGCTCAGTTTCGGTTGCACCTTCAACATATAATTCTGCGCTAATTACCTGTGCAGCTGATAAATCTAGCGTACTATTTTCTAATGTCGTTAAATTCCCTACCCATTCTGCTGTTAGATCATAATGAGGGATAACAGCACTTGTAGCTACCTTTTCAGACTCATTTCCATTTTCATCAACGGAAACCACTGCGAAGAAATATTGACGTCCATTTTGAAGGTTTTCAACTGTAAAAGTTTCATCAGACGTTTTACCGATTTTTCGATAAAGTGCTCCCTCAACTGTTGTTTGATATACGACGTATTCAACACCATTGCCATTCCAGTTTAACTGAGCTGTTTTTGAACCCTCCGTTGCAGATAAAGATGTTACTGGCTCAACCTTCGTTGGAAGATTTTCTGAAACGAGCATTCTTCCAGACATCTTAGGTATTTTAAGTTCAATCACTCCATCTCGAGTAACAGCCTCATATTTTGAATCCAATTGATCAATAAAGTTTACACCATTTGCAATTAAATCCTTTACTTGTAGCTCAATCGTTCTGTCCTCACTACCTCTATTTATCGCAACAATCGCTGCCTTTTCATCATTTGTTCGAACATACACTAACACATCATCCTTCGCATATGCATGGTGAAGTTCACCATATGCAAAGAGACTCGCATTGTCTTCACGGACTGCTCCAATTTTTTTATAATGAGAGATTAGATCCTGATCCTCTTTGCCCCATGGATACGTACGTCTATCATCTGGATCCTTCGAGCCTGTTACACCTGCTTCATCACCATAGTAAATGGTTGGTGCACCGGCATAGCCCATTTGGATAATCGACGCTAACTTAAGGCGCTGCACACCAAGCTCATGATTATAATTCGAGTCAAACTCCGCACGCTCAAATGAATCAGTTCCACCGCCTAGTAAATACACCGCTCTTGGCGTGTCATGTGAACCTAATAAATTCATTAACGCGTAAAATGCTTCCTCTGGGTAATCCTCTTGAACTGCCTTCAACTGTTTCTCAGCTTGCCCGGCATTTCCATTTTCTAAGTAACCTAAAATCGCACGCTCAAAACGATAGTTCATGACCGAATCATATTGATCTCCAAGGAAATATTTAGAAGCATCATCCCAGATTTCCCCAAGGATTAATGGCTGTTCGCCATCCTTAAGTGTTGCTCCGCGCTTGTAATTACCGTTTTTCAACTCTTTACGGAACTCTCTCCAAAACTCCATGTCAACCTCATTGGCTACGTCTAAACGCCAACCAGATCCACCGTTAGTTAACCAACTTTTTGCAACAGAATCTCTTTCATAAAAAATATAATTTGCGAACTGCTTGTTATTTAGCTCACTATCATAGTTTACTGCTTCACCTGGAATCGATTTAATTTCTGGCAAACTATCAAAGCCCCACCAAGCTTGGTATTTATAACGCTCAGTTGGCTTACCTTCATCAATGATTTCATTTTCGATATTAAACCAGTTATGGAAGCCATAACGACTGAATTTTTGTTTATCCTTTTTAAAATAAACATGGGCTTCCTGCTCGGCTTTCTTTTGCGTCAATCCTTTTTCATTCATTAAATCATAAATTTTTGCCCAATATTCATAGGCTCCAACCGTTTCATATTTTCCATAACGGTCAAAGTAAATTGAATCATCGGCAACGTGATTAAATACCCCGTCTAAAATTAAATGCATATCACGTCTTGCTAATTCATCTGTAAACGCCTTAAACTCCTCGGGTGAACCGAACATCGGATCAACCTCTTTAAAATCGGTCGCATCATACTTATGATTTGATGCAGCTTTAGCAACTGGATTTAAATAAAGAGTATTTACACCAAGTGATTGTATATAATCTAATTTTTGATGGATTCCGGCAATGTCTCCTCCGAAGAAATCATTACTCCAGATGCCATCTCCAGTATAGTTGCCTGGGTCCTTTTCACCAATACGAGGATTATCAGGTAGGGTATCCCAACTATCTGGTCGCTCAATTGGCTCTTCACCACGTGCATTTTCTTTTGCTGTATCATTTTTTGGATTTCCATTGAAAAAGCGATCCGGGAAGATTTGATAGACAACCGCTTCCTTCATCCAATCTGGTGTTTGATAGCTAGGGTCATAGACCGTTAGTTGGAACAATCCAGCGTTACTATTAGCCGCACTACCAACTTCACCTTCAAGCGTATCTTCACCATATTCAGCTATTGCCATGCCATCTCCCGCGATAAACTTATAACCATGAACACCTTTATCTTCAGGTGTAAAGGTTGCTTCCCAAAATTCTAAATTCCCTTGGCTTTGAACATCTGTCCAGCCCACGTACTCCATATTCACCATTTTGGTGTTGCCTGTTAAATAGTTTCTAACATACAGAGTAGCTCTTGTTAAATCATCCTTTTTCGCAGCCAATCGTAAAGTTACCGTTTCACCGGCTGAAATTGCACCAAATGGTTGACGGTATGCATTATTCCACGTATTGTGATATAACATTCCTTGGTCAACTGTTCCGTCAGAACCACTTGGTTTGTAATCTGTTAACACTTCTTTTGTAAGATTATTAAAAGTAAAGGTGACCTCTGTTGCCTCCACTACATTTAACTTAAAGTTTTCCCCTGGATATTGTTCTCCCCAGTCATTTCCTAATACAACCTTAAATTCATGATTCCCTTTTGGCACTACAGTTCTATATTCGTAGGTGTTATTAAAATCATAGTCTGTCATAAATGCAGTAGAGGTGGCAGGACTCCAGTCATCTCCGGCATTAATATCTGGTTGAATATCCCCTACAATGCGCGGGGTTTTATCTCTTGGAATGGGGGTATAAAAAGTTGAATTCGCAATGGCATGAGTTTGATCATGATAGTAGAAAGTAACCTCTGTGCTTTGTTCCAGATTTAGAGATATATCCCCGCCACTTCTTCCTCCTGCACCATAGTTTTCATCCCAACTACCACCAATTGCAATTTTATATGCATATTGACCTGCCGGTAATGTGCCAGTAAAAGTATAAAGATCATTTCCGACATGTTTCATTTTTGTTGTAGAAGCAGCTGGATCCCAGTCTACACTGTGACCAAGCTCATCTTGTAGACTACCAACTAAAACAACATTTCTCCCTGGTATTTCTTCTCCAGGGGGTGGAGTTTCACTTTCTTCTACTGCTGTGGATGTCACTTCTTTTGTATCATTGTTAAATGAAAAGGTAACAAGTGCATCATTTGAAAAACTTAATTTTGCATTTTGACCTGGATACGCCGCATCATCCCAAGTAGAGCCCAGAACAACCTTAAAATCATAAGACCCTGCTGGCACATTTACAGATAATATGTAAACGTTATCAAAATTATCATCTAGTAAAAATAAGTTTGATTCAGCTGGACTCCATTCAGAACCTGCTCCTACTTCATCTTGTAAGCTTCCTACAACTCTTGGCTGTTTATCTGCAGCAATTGCCTCATATTTAACTGAGTCAGTTACAGCATGTGTTTTATCATTATAGTAAAAAGTAACTTCCGATTCTTCTGCTAGATTAATAGATATATTATTACCATTGTCTCCGTAACTTTCATCCCAGCTCCCATTAATGGCAACCTTGTATTCATAGGTACCCGCCGGAAGAGTTCCTGTGAATGTGTAAAAATCATTACCCGTATGGGTCATTCTAGTTGCTTCCAACGTAGGATCCCAATCTATAGTATCATCACCATTTACTAGTTCTGATTGAAGATTCCCTACTAAAGTGACAGTTCGCTCTTCTAGTGTTTCGGCACTTATTTTTTCAAAGTAAAAAGCACCAGAAAACAGCTGGATAACTAATGAAAAAATCATAAGTAAAGAAAGTACTTTCATGTTTTTCCTTTTCACTTTTCCTACCTCCTTGTTAAGTATGATTTGCGTGAAACCGATTGCACAAACCAGGCGGGGAATCCTTTTGTGCAATCGCTTCCATATAACTAAATTCTCGCATAGAGTAGGCTTATTACTCAACATATTTTGTCCGACAGAAAAACTGTTACTGGCGCTTTAATTTTGTTCGGTTTTAAGAGATTATGTTAAACTTTGTAGAATTTTAGCTTTTTAAAAAGTGCTAGACATAATTGCCTAGCACTCTTAGTTGTATTATCTGTCATCATCTTCGTCGTTGTCTTCATCGTCGTCATCATTGCCTTTATTTTTCTTGCCTTTATCTGCATTTCCACGTGCTTTCTCAGCCTTCTCTTTAGCTTTTTCACGCTCTTCTTCTGCCTTTTCACGTGCCTTTTTAGCTTCTTCTTCAGCTTTCTCACGTGCTTCTTCTTCTTTTTTACGTTCTTTTTCAGCTTCTTTTTGAGCCTTCTCACGTGCTTTTTCTGCCTTTTCATTATCCTTTTCTAGGTCATCTTCATCTTTTTCCGACTTTTTATTAGATTTAGTGTCTGCCTTTTCTGTCTTCTTAGCTTCTTTTATGAGAGCCTTTTCTGTTTTCTTTTCTGCTTTTTCAATCGCTTTTGTTACTTCCTTCGTTGCCTCAGCAATCGTTTCTTCTTGCTCTTCACTATACTCTTCTAATAATTCAGCTTTTTCCTCTTCAGCCTCTTCTTCAGTTAAGTCACCCTCAGCTAACTCTTCTTCTATATCTATTAATTCTTCCAGGTACTCTTCTTCCTCTTCAAGATATTTAGCAATCTTTTTCTCTAGCTTTTTCTCAGCCTTTTTTATATTTTTAGCAAGTGCAGCTTTTGCTTGAGGATTTTGGATTTTTTCCATTGCAGCCGTTAATGCAATAATATTTTGTGAGAGTTTCTCTCTTAATTCTGCTAATGGATCAACTGAAGCTTCGGCGCTATCTTCAGTAGCCACAGTTTCCTCCGTTGTTTCCTCACCAGTTACTTCAGCATTCTCTTCTTCGACAGTTGTTTCCTCTGTTGTCTCTGAATCATCTGCAGTATCTGCATCTTCCGAAGATGTTTCATCAGTAGTTTCCCCTGTTGGCACAGCATCTGGTGTTAATTCCAACACTACCTCCATTTGCTCAATTGCCTTTTGAATGGTTTCTTCTGCAAGTTCCTCATCACCAGCAGCTAAAAGAGCTTCTGCTTCTTTAATTCGTTCTTCCATAATTTCTGTTATTGCTTTTGCTTTTTCAGCATCATCAAATGTAAAAGCTAGCTTAAGCTTTTCAGTAAATGTTTTAATAAAGTAAAAAAAATCTCCTGGTAATAAATTTACTTCTTCTACAGATGGTTCATTTTCTTCTGGAGCAGATGCTTCAGTTTCAGTTGTTTCAGAAATCTGAGTCGTTGTTGTCTCAGTTGTCTCAGTAGTCACTGCTTGTTCTTCTGTCGTTTCAGGCGTTGTAGTTGTTTCACTTGCGAATGCACTGCTTGTCCCCAATGAGAATGTTAAAGCTGTAGCAATCGCACTCGTTGCCAATACATTTCTAATCTTCTTGTCGAAAAACATGTAGAATTCCTCCTATTTTGTAATAAATTGTACTAAAGGTATTCGAGCCCAGTTTTTCGTTTATGTCGCTAAATTTAAAAAATTCTTACATTCTATTAAAAAATAATTAATAGATTGCAAGAATAGTAAGAAATAACAGATGTACACGTTACTCCTCATTCTTAGCAACCCAGCCGCCATGGTAAAACTACTTTAGGCCTGTGGCTTTGCGTCATCGCTTTTCAACGATTTTGCCTTTATTTGAATGGGACGAAATACTTTGATTACAGTTTACTGAAAATATTGTCGAATATATATAAGCAAATGTTACTAATTTTTATATTAAAAGTATTTAAAAAACGGGGCCTGACCCCCGTCGCGTTAAAGCTTTAACGCACTGGGGGTCAGGCCCCTTAAGACACAATTATTCGTCCCGTATGTTTTTAAGTTTTTCTAGTAGGTTTTCACTTTTTTCAGCTATATCAAGAATGATTGAGTCAATTTTCTCTTTCCATTTTGGTGCTTCTTCTTTTAGTGTTTCTTCGATTTTATCTACTGTTTCTATTATTTCCTTTTTTCGATCTACTGTTTTTTGTTCTTTTCCCGCTAGTCGGTCATTCACTGATAGAACCGAGAATTCAGTAGGTTCCACATGTTGCAGTGATTGTTCCATGCTTGCCTTAAAGAGCGGAACGACTCCCTCTGAGGTGCTATTTGGAAGATAGTGTTCTCTGTCGGTCTTGTCGTAACCAAGCCATACGGCTCCAACTAGATTTGGTGTATAGCCTACAAACCATTGATCTTTTGTACCTTTAATATCATTATATGGAAGCTGTGTAGAGCCTGTTTTTCCCGCAAGTGTAACTCCTTTGATTTGTGTTCCGGTTCCAGTTCCTGTTTCTACCACATTTAACAACATCGAAGTAATTTCATTAGAAACTGTTTTAGAGGTTACCTTGGTCGACTTAGGTTTATGTTCAGCAATGACATTCCCCGTAGGTCCAACGATTCGAGTAATCAGGTGTCCTTCATATCTTTTTCCTTCATTAGAAAATGTTGAATAAGCTTCAGCTAATTGTAAAGGAGAGAGCCCCTTGTGCATCCCACCTAGTGCTAATCCAAGGTATCTATCTTCATCCTCTATCCCAATACCAAACCGCTGTAAAGCATCTACACCCTTTTCCAACCCGATTTGATCTAATAACCAAACGGTTGGAACGTTCAATGACTTTTCCAACGCCTGATACATTTGTACTTCTCCACTATATTTCCGCGAAGAATTTTGAGGTGAATAGTCCCCAAAGGTCATAGGTTCATCTTTCAATACCGATGTAACAGTATAGCCATTTTCTAGAGCAGGTGTATAAACTACTAGTGGTTTCATTGTAGATCCTGGCTGTGCTTTTATATGAGTTGCTCTGTTAAATCCACGAAACACATACTCTCCTCGTCCACCGACTAATCCAAGAACGCCACCCGTAGATGGATCCAGTAAAACCGCACCGCTTTGCACTAGTGTATTCTTTTTCCCTTTAGGAAAATGTTTTTTGTTTTCATACACTTTCTCCAAGGAGGATTGAATATTCGGGTCGAGTTGTGTGTAGATTCTGTACCCTCTCGTTAGTAACTCTTCTTGAGTAAGACCATACTTAGAAATAGCTTCATCTAACACAGCATCCACATAGTAAGGATACTTTCTTTCAATAAAGCTTCCCTTCCCTTCAATAAGGGTAAGCTTTTCCTCTTTAGAATGGTTCCATTCGGCTTCTGTTATCATTCCTAACTCATGCATTTTAGCTAAAACAACATTTCGCCTGTTAACCGCTCTATCGTAATTTTTATAAGGATTATAAGCTGAAGGTGCCTGTAACAAGCCCGCTAATGTAGCAGCCTCACTAATCGTTACCTTCTGAATATCTTTATTAAAGTATTTACTAGCCGCCTGTTCAATTCCCCAAGCACCACTGCCAAAATAGACTTGGTTCAGGTACATTTGAAGGATTTCATCTTTTTCGTAGTGTTTTTCAATTTCTACCGCTAAAAAGAGTTCCTCAATTTTACGTTTATAGGTCTTTTCAGGCGAGAGTAAGGCGTTCTTCGTTAACTGCTGTGTAATTGTACTACCTCCACCGGTGATTCTTCCAGCAAACAAATTTTTAAAAAAGGCACGGGTAATACCGAGAAGATCAAAACCATTATGTTCAAAAAAGCGGTGATCTTCAATCGCTATAACAGCATTTTTCACATGGTCGGGTAATTCTTCAACTACAACTCCACTTGTTCTGTTCGTTACAACAGAAGTCGCTTCCTCACCATTCTTATCTATAATAATTGTCGATTGTCTTAACCCTTCCTTTAATGACTGTACATTTGCCGTGGTCGCCATAAAAGCAAAAAAGAGCATCGATAAAAGTATGAAAATCAATAAGAGTAATAGGAAAATTTTCGTAATATGCTTTTCTCTCCAAAAATGGACGATCTTTTCCCAATAAGGCTGTAAACGCTCCATAAAAACTCCTCTTCATGTTAAATATTCACCTTATTATATAGGAAAAAAGCCAAAATACGAACACAAAATGTCAAACGGGGCCTGACCCCCGGTGCGTTAAAGCTTTAACGCGCTGGGGGTCAGGACCCAAAGTTTTAAGCTACGACGTTGCGTGTGTTTTCGTAGTTTTTGTATTGTTCGGTTTTCATGATGTGTTTGAGGATTGTGATGGTTTGCCAGATTTCTTCATAGGTGTTGTAGAGCGCCATTGGTGCGAGGCGAATGACGTTTGGTGCTCGAAAATCTGGGATGACGTTGTTATCTTTTAGTGCTTTACAGATGCGTGCTGCTTCGTGGTGTTCCAAGCAGACATGCCCTCCACGGCGGTCATTCTCTCGTGGGTTCCCTATTTCAAAACCAAACTCACATAGCTCTTCCTCTATTAAATACATCATATACTCTGTCATATGCAATGATTTCTCACGTAATCTTTCAATACCTGCTTCTGCAAACATTTCAAGCGATCCCAAAAGTGGAGCTATGCTCAAGACGTGTGGTGTCCCAACTTGAAATGCCCCTGCTGTTTCTGCATGTGATAGCTCATGTTCCATGTCAAACTGTTTATCTTTTTTCGAGCTAAACCAACCTGCTAGACCTGGTGCAATACCATGGTGATTACTATGAACGAACATTCCGCCAACTCCACCAGGACCACTGTTTAAGTATTTATAGTTACACCAAACCGCAAAGTCCACTCCCCAGTCATGGAGTGAATGAGGAAGTGCACCAATGGAATGAGCTAAATCAAATCCGATTAAAATACCACGTCTATGAGCTTCTGCCGTTAAACGTTTCATGTCTAAAAGTTGTCCACTTCTATATAAAACAGATGGAAGCCAAACAATCGCTACCTCGTCCGTCATTGCAGCTATCACATCATCTTCATTAATGGTTCGACCATCACGGGATTTTACTAAAACAAGATGCTCCTCAGGCTCTAATCCATGTAGTTTTAACTGAGCTTTTATCGCATAGATGTCCGAAGGAAAATCTAGTTCATCTGCAACAATCTTTGTACGTTTGCCATCTGGCTCATAAAAGGTTGCCAATACTTGGTGAAGGTTCGCTGTAATTGAACCTGTTACAATGGTTTCTTCAGGTTGGGCACCAATCAATGGTGCTGTTAGTGCTCCAAGTCTTTCTGAAAACTCAAACCAGGGCTGTTTCCCCGACATCCAACCATCAATTCCAAGTTCTTTCCAATCTTGCAGTGAGTTTAGTAGTGTTCTCTCGGCGCGTTTGGATAACAATCCTAAGGAATTACCATCCATATAATAGATTTCTTCTTTTATGTAAAATTCATCTCGAAAGGTTGTCGCTTCTCTGTCTAATTGTCTTGCATAATCGACTGTTGATATAAATGTATTCGTTTTCACTATTTTCTGCCTCCCCGCTTATCTTCACTAATAACAGTATCTCATATATCCACACTGTTAACTATTAGATTTTCGGAATAGTTAGGTAAGTTGTGACCAACTATAGTTACTTTAATTTACCAGGTAACCTAGGCATTTCTTTTCAAGGTTATTCTCATCATATTTTCTCCAATTCTCGCCGTCAAACAGCACAAAACCCAGTCAATTCCTGTTGTATTACCTATAGGTATTTGTTGTAATAAACTATGTACAATTTGATAAAAGGAGACACTCTTATGGTTTACGATGGCATTATTATCGCCTTAATTGTGGCCTTGATTCGCGGAGGGAAAATTACTAACCTTTCTGAAATGAATATGAAAATGGGGTGGGTATTCCCAATTCTTTTACTCTTCCAAATTATCGTATTTTCCCTGCAAAATGAAATAGACTGGGTTGGTACCTATAGTAATATAGCGTTTATATTCGTGTACATTATTGGGCTTTTCTTTCTATGGATGAATCGTGACCTTCCTGGATTTTTCATGATCATAGTAGGAGTAGGTTTAAACTTTATCGTGATGTTACTAAATGGTGGCAGGATGCCTGTTTCTCCACAAGCAGCTCTTGCATTAGACCCCACTTATATAGATGCTTTAAAACACAGTCTTTATGCAAAACACGAGTTAATCACGAGCTCCACACACCTTGCTCTTTTAGGAGATATCATCCCACTGTCTGCTCCGTATCCTAAGGAGCAAGTGATTAGTATCGGGGATATCATTATGAATGTGGGTGTTTTTATCTTTATACAAAAAGTATTGGTTAAAAGGAGATAAAAAAACATGAGTACAAAAACAAAAAAGACCATTCTAAACTTAATCATATTAGGTTCTGTCATTGTTGCCCTAACATCAGGGTTTAAATTTCATTAAACATTCAGGGAGTGCTTCTAGAGTGCTCCCTGAAAATTTTTAGAGAAAGAGCGTGGATAACTAATGAAAAAACTGCGATTAGATTCTCTCTACGCAACTTTACTCTGCATAATAGGTGTTCTCTTCTTTGTGGGGAATTATAATCTTGCTTTTTCACAATGGGAATTAATCGGTGTATTAACAGCTGTGCTGCTTTTATTAAACTTTTTTAATATCGTTCTACCTCCATCCGGAAATTCGTTATCAATGGATTCTGCGATTTATCTAGCCAGTCTCTTTTTGTTTGGTTTAGAAGTTACATTAAGCATTTTATTGGTAACAACGATCATCTGGTTTATGTATTACAGAAAAATTGCCTGGTGGAAACACTTATTTAACTTTGCGAGTTATTCGTTAACGATTGTCTGTACCTACTCTATTTTCACACTAATGAATGGAGTACCTGGCATAGTCGATTTTTACACAATTATTCCTTATATCTTTTCACTCGCAACATACTTTTTATTAAATGTCTTAATCTATTGGGGCTATTTTGCGATTGCATCACCTTCTCAAGTGACAAATGTGATTAAAGGTGCAATAACAAAAGCCGTTCTTAAGGAGTCTTTCACGAGCTATTTTAGCTTACTCATATTATCACTAATATTAACTATTTTAATGAAAGAATCACTGTACTTTGGGTTGCTTTTATTTACTGTATTGTCTGTGTTTTTATCCTTTGCATTTAAGAACTTCTTCGATTTATACAAAGATACCGAAGAAAAATCAAAAATTGACTTCTTAACAAGACTTTATAATCATGGCTTTTTTAAACTTAAACTTGATGAAATGTTTGCAGAAAATGAGGATTATAATGGATTTACGGTTGCCCTCTTAGATATAGATGATTTTAAAAAATACAATGATACAAACGGACACTTGCAGGGTGACGAATTACTAAAGTTCTTCGGCAAATTTATAAAAGAAAAAATGTCCACTTATCCGGATATGATTTCTGCACGATATGGTGGCGAGGAATTCGCTATTTTAATGCCAAACACTTCAGTGAATGAGGCAGTCTCCATTTTAAATAGAATACGAAAAGAAGTAAATGATACCCACTTTAAAGGTGTTGAGTATCTTCCACTCGGTTGTATCTCATTTTCGGCTGGTGTTGTCGAGTTTGCAAAAGGAACCTATGGATCTTCTGAACTGTTAAGAAAAGCGGACAAAGCATTATATTTTGCAAAAGCACAAGGGAAGAATTGTGTACAAGTTTATCACGAGGGAAACAATGTATACGATAATGACTTGTATTTGTTAAAAGAAGTAGAAAAGCTCGAGCAACAGCTGCAAATCTTTTTAGCAAAGGATATTTACACTTACCAGCATAGTAAGCGAGTGTTCACCTATGCTACAGACCTTAGCAGCAAACTGGAACTTAGCAATGAGGAAAAACGAAACCTCATCTTAGGGGCTTTGATTCATGACATTGGAAAACTAGAAATCCCTAGGGATGTTATTAATAAAAAAGGTAAGCTAGATTCACATGAGTGGGAAATGATGAAAAAACACGTGACATGGGGGAAAGAAATTATCTCTTCTGCCAAAAAGTACAATGAACTCATTCCGTTAATTGAACTACATCATGAGCGGTTTGATGGAAAAGGATACCCATTTGGTTTGGAGGAAGAGAATATCCCGAAACTTGCTAGGATTTTATGTGTAATCGATTCGTTTGATGCAATGACAACTGAACGTCCTTATCAAAAAACGAAGACCTTTGGTGAGGCGATTGTCGAGCTGAGGAAATGTGCTGGCAAACAATTTGATCCAGCGTTTGTTGAACCATTTATTGAAATGATCGAAGAAAAGTATCCTCAAATGCTATAAAAGAGTGGTGTCAGTCAGAGCTGACACCATTTTTTTATGCAAAAAAGGATGCTAGGAGACTCCCCCTAACATCCTTACCCTTTATTTTGTTAACGCATTATAAGCATTAACTAACCCGTGACCATAGTAAGCGTCATAACCTTTTTTACCAATATCCTCAGCTGTTTGTTGAAGATGTGTTTGAACTTGCTTTGGAGATGGTTTCTTACCTGTTGTTTTAAACACGTGGTCAATGTAAGCTGCCGCTACACCAGATACTTGTGGTGTTGCCATTGACGTTCCTGCTTTCCAGCCGTAGCCGCCTTCTCCAAATGCCTTTACAGCAGTTGAAGATTGACCAATATATGTTGGAATTGTACTTAATACTAAGAATACATGGTCACCAGCAACACGTTTCCCAGTTGTTGGATAGTCAGGGCCAACGTCTCCACCTGGAGCTGCTAAGTCAATTTTGCCATTTCCATAGTTTGAGAAGAACGCTAGACGATCTTCCGTTCCAAAGCCACCACCTGTTGCAGATACTGAGATTACTCCAGGAATCCCTGCAGGTACGTTAATAGTAGCACCTTGGATGTCATACTGAGTATAACCTAGAGATCTTAGGTAACCATTATACCAATCAGTAAGTTTTGCTGGATTAGACAGATCTTGAGCATCATTACCTGCAGCAGCTACAACTGTAACTCCTTTGTTAACTGCATAACGAATAGCTCGATTGTATGCAACTATATCAGCAGAGTCGCCACCTAATTTAATTCTCTCACCAGTCGTTGGGTCAATATAATTCCATTGACCATTCGTTCTAAAACCACCTAAACTCATATTGATAACATCCACATCGTCATCAGCAGCCGCTAAGATTGCATTCGTAATCCAGATTTGCTGTGCTCCCCCTGTTGCTCCGAAGACACGGTATGCACGTAAACCAACTTCAGGTGCAATACCTTTCATACGTCCGTTTGCACCAATGGTTCCTGCCACGTGTGTACCATGGCTATTATAATCCATTGCGTCAGTCGTCCCAGGTACAAACGTTTTCGAACCTGGAACAATGTTATCTACTAAATCAGGATGATTAAGGTCGAAACCACTATCAATAACAGCGACTACTGTATCTTTAGATCCTGAAGAAATCTCATGACTTGCCCCATTGTTTGTTACACGTTGAATATCCCACTGGTAACTAGTGCCCCAGATACTGTCTTCTTTTGCTAGAGTAGGTAATTCTGGCATAGCAGTTCCCACTGTTCCCATTTCTTCTGCTTCAACATCTGGCAGATCTAGTGGCATTTCAATAGAAGGAGTGACTGTTAATACCTCTTTATGAGATAAAGTAGATTTCAAGAATTTTGTTGGATTCCCAGCTACTTCAACTTGAACAACCCCAATTGAGTTTAGCTCAGTCTCTACTTTAGCACCCAAACTATTCATAAACGCATTAAAATCACTAGGTACACTTTGTGATTTAAATGCAATTGTAAAATCCTGACTACCAAATTCATAGTTCGTCGTTTGGGCAGATGCCCCTGAAAAAGCAAGAGAAGAAGCCAGTAGTGCCGTCGTAATCGTGCCTGTTACTGTTTTGAATAATGTACTTCTTTTTTTAGAAACCATTCTTCTATTCCTCCTAAATATTGTTCTAGTTGTCTCAAAAAACTAGTTTTCCAAACCTACTAGTTATTGCTTGTCACCACTATACTGACAATTCTAATTATTTTCAAATTTCATATTTTTACAGTTTGTCGTTTTATAGTTAGCTGATTCTAATGTCATAGGATAATGGATTCTTTTTAGTGATGATTACTTTTGAGAGGATAGGAATAGAGTTGTAGAGAGGTTACATATTATTGGTAATATCCTAAATAAATAGTAGGACAGGCATTTTTTGCAGAAAAAACTTTTCGACAAAGTTCGCCAATTTAAAGACATAAAATAGAGGGGCAATGTTATCAATAACACCATCCCTCTACTCCAACAAGCCATATTTTCTTTTAAATCGAGTTAATATTTTAAGCCATATGCCACCAAATAATAGTAGGAATATTACATTTGAAACGGCATGCATTGCATCAAATAAGGCACTACCAGCAAAATAGGTAATTAGTAGCTTTATGTCAATTCCTGTTCCAGATTGTATAAAGGCGGCCAATCCCCAGAAGTTCATGATTGCACCAAATATAAAGCCCCATACAATACCAAAGAGTGCCTTACCCCAAGTAACTTGCATAAACTTCCTGTTTCGAAGTAGCCCTGCAGTTAGTCCTACTAAGCCCCATGCAACCATTTGAAAGGGAGTCCACGGACCTTGTCCGAGTATCATATTAGAGGCTAAAGCTGCAACTGCACCGATCATAAATCCACTCTCCGCCCCAAACACAAAACCAGCCATCATAATCACAAAGGTCGTTGGTTGCACACTAGGTATTCCTGCGAAAGGCACACGGCTAACTGCTGCTATGGCTGCGAGAACGGCTAGTAAAACTAACTCACTTGCTTCTACCTTTCTAGCTTCAAATCTTACTAAAAGTAGTAGAATGGCTGCGACAACAATACCAAAGCTCAGATATAAATAATAATCCTCCCATAAAATGGCTAGAACTAACAACGTAACAATCCCAACTATGAGGCCAACCATCCCTATCTTTTGTTTAAGGTACATGCTCTAACAGCCTCCTCAAACGTTACGATCGAAGCATCAGGTGCTGAGCGGAATAGACGTTGTAGCATGGTTGTGTAAAAGAAATTCCCTCTGAAGAAGTTTCTTGGTATATCTTCAGCTGTAATCTTCCCTTGAAACATCATCCCACATTTCGTTGCATATTGGGCGGCGAATTCCACATCATGTGTGGACATCATAATGGTCATGCCTTCCTGATTTAGTCTCTGTAAAATCTGCACTAAGTGTCCTTTAGAAAGAGGATCAAGTCCCTTTGTTGGTTCGTCTAAAATGAGAATCTCAGGTTTTCGTAAAAGCAAACAAGCAAGAGCCGCTTTCTGTAGTTCGCCTCCACTTAAATCATATGGATGACTTTTACAGAGATGAGAGATGCCTAAATCTATTAATATTTGTTCAACCTCATCACGATCCTTTATGCCCCATTGTTCCATGGTTGCCTGAATCTCACCTTCAACTGTGTCATGGATAAAGAAGAGTTTTGGATTTTGTGGCAGGTATCCGATTCGAGCCTCTTTCTTTTTCATAGATTTTAACGGCTTTTCTTCAAAAAGCACCTTTCCCCGCTGTGGTTCATATATACCTGCGAGCACCTTTAATAAGGTTGATTTTCCAGATCCATTCCCACCGAGGAGTGCGTAGATTTCTCCTTTATTTATCGAAAAGTCAACTTCCTTTAATACGAGTTCACTTTTTTTATCATATTGATAATAGATAGTACTCAATTTCATTAATTCACTTTGGGGTTGTACTTCCGTTTTGGAATCAGTCAATTTAGATGTTGATACCTGCTGCTGTGCCCAGCATCTTCCTTCTTTCACCGTCAAAGGAAGTTCTCCCATTCCTTTTAGCTCTAAAAATAAGGAAGGTATGCTCGGTACATAAGCTTTTAAAGGAGACTCCCAAAGTTCTTTCAAGACTTTACGAGGATTTCCTTCTTGTACAATCTGTCCATTGTCCATCATCACAATCTTATCTGCGCCTGTAAAAACTTCCTCTAACCGGTGCTCAGCAAGGATAATCGTCATTCCGAATTCTTCATTGAGTCGAACAAGCATGTCTAAAAATCCTCGGGCACTAACTGGATCTAGCTGAGCGGTTGGTTCATCTAATAGCAAAACATCAGGCTGCATTAAAAGAACCGATGCCAAGTTCATTTGCTGTTTTTGCCCACCCGAAAGTTCATGGGTTTTACGATGTAACAGTGGTTCTGCATCAAAAAAATGAACCATTTCTGCTACTCGGTTTCTCATTTCATTTGTAGATAGACCACGATTTTCTAGACCAAAAACGAGTTCATGAAGTACTTGATCTGCAACTACTTGATTTTCAGGGTCCTGAAACACAAAGCCAACATCTGGTGATTTCACTTCGGCATGAATGGTTCCAGATAACTTGCCATGTGGTTGAATTTCTTTTTTTACTAATCGTAAAAGTGTACTTTTCCCGCTACCCGAAGCGCCGAATAACACCACAAATTGGCCTTTTTCTACAGTTAAAGAAACATCTCGAAGGGCTTGAGACGACGCATCTGGATATGAAAAAGAAACTTGGTTTAGTTCAATATACGCCATCTAACATACCCCCATCCTTTAACGAGTAGTGGAAAGCTTACGAAAATAAGGTAACCTACAAGACTTAACATCTCTAGGTCTGATAATTGGAATCTCTCCATCCTTGGGTAAATCGTTAAAAAACCATACCCACTATGAAGTCTCCAAAAGAAGATTATGATGAAAATTGAAACTAAGAAAGCAATGGCAAACCTATCTGCTTTTTTAAAATAAAAATGCTCATACGTTGAGCGTTTGCCACTTCCATAGCCTCTTGCTTTCATCGAGTCAGCTGTTTGAATGGCTTCCTCCAAGGAATAAGTGAGCAACACTTGAACATAAAGCAATCCGTTTTTTGCCTTATCCTTAAAGTGTCCGTGTAGCACGGATATTCCTTTGCTACTTTGAACGGCTGATATTTCAGCCAGCCGTCTCCTCATTAAAGGAATAAATCGGAGTGTGAGCATAAGCAAAATCGCAAACTGTGGTAGAAATTTAGAAAATAAAAAGAGTAATTTATTCGGTGTCAGCACTTCATTGTATGAAATGAATAGAGAAATTACACTAATAATGGATATGGCGGTCATAGCTCCATAGGTGACAGCCTCAAGAGTGACACGATGGGTTCCGATTTCAAATAATACGTGTCTTCCTCGTTCATTAAAAAGAGGGGTTAGTATCAAGATGAAGACGAACATCGAAAGCATTAAGAAGCCCCATCTTTTTAAACCCTCTACGTGACCTTGGACTACATTAATTAACAGCACTATGATAAATCCCCCTGCTAAAAACAGAGGGTGCAACATGAGCATTAAAAGGGACAGTGCTCCGACATAATATAGAAAGATAACAGTCGGATGAAATTGTTCAAAGCGATGTTCCATTACTTATCGTTCGAATAGTTTTCTGTATAGATCCAGTCAATTCGATCTCCTTCTTTAACTTTGATTGCATCTGAGCTTTTTGACAGTGTTGAGCCGTTTAACTTACAAGTCCACCCACTTTTCGGACCATAATCAAACTCGTAATAATTATCAATTCCTACGACATACCCCATTGCCCCGCTACCTGTATAGTCAACATGGATACCTGCTTTTTTTGCAATTTGTAACAATACATCTAAAATCGTGTCACCATCTTTAAAGGCAACCTCTGTTGTATTTATAAGTGTTCCCACATCTGCTGGACCTATCACTGTGATTGTTGCTTTAGTAGCAGGAGGTTCTGCGGGTTTAGGTTTTGTTGCTTCAGTTGTTTTTGGTTTTGTTTCTGGCGTTTTCGGTTTTGTTTCTTCTTTTTTAGACTGACTGGTTGTTTCTTGTTTTGGTGTTTCTTTTTTTGCCGTAGTGGTTGGTTCTGTTGTATTTTTCGATTCAGATGTTGAATCGGTATCGTTCGGTTTTGTCGTGTCGGTTGGTTTTTCGGTACTTTTTTCAACAACTTCAGTTTCAGGCTTAGAATCGGAAGACTCCGTCTCAGCTTCTGAATCTACATTGTTTTCAACTACTTCAATTGTATCTTCTTTTCCTGTATCTTCTACTATTGGTTTAGTGGTTTCTGAATTATTTCCACAACCACTTACTAACATAGCTATTATTAAAATAAGGGTAGGTAGTTTAACTAGTTTTGCCATTTTCATTGTGTCCTCCTACTCTTTTCGTTTTGCATTGACAATATAACGTTGTGGTGCATTACCGACAAAGTTAAATGGATAACAGGTTGTAATGGTGAGTACCTCGTTTGGAGCTGTTGACTTAATCACAGTTCGGTCATCCGCTTCCACAATGAAGGTTTCTTCAATCACATAAGTGAAGGTTCCATAGTTCATTTGAACCGTAATTTCGTCACCTATTTTTAACTCTCCAAGTCTCTTAAACACAGTATCGCGGTGGCCTGATAAAACAACTTGATCGTTTTGGTCAGGTAGAGCCGTTCCTGTGTAATGGCCTACTCCTTTTTCAAGGTCATCATCTGACACCCCAGCTACAATTGGCAAAGTTGAACCAATAGAAGGGAGATTGAGAACTCCCAGGATGTCGTGATTTTCAACTATTACTGTTCGATCAACCTTGTGCAAAGGTTGTGTTGAAGCAACATGTTCGGTTGCCTTGAGAAGTGTGTCAGTTTGTACTTTGGATGTGGTGTATAGTTTGCTGGCTGCAAGGGTTATAAAAAAGAGCCCTCCTGCCATAAACAAGAGGGATAATTTTGTTTTCATTGTGTATTAAGCCTTCTTTCTAAGCGCTTTAATATACTTGTTTTTCTAATCTGAACCTAGACCCCTCTGCGCTACAGGCATTTGCTTTCCGCGGGGAGGAAGTCGAGCCTCCTCGACGTTCCGTCTGCGGGGTCTCGACCTTTCCTCTATTTCCCGCAGGAGTCAAATGCCTTCCGCTTCAATCCACTCTGTTTACTATATTAAGAAGTGCGTCTTCTTCTCTCATTTACGTAAAGAGCAATACCCGCTAATAATAGGATAATACCAAATGTTAAATAGTTGTACATATCTGTTGCTGTGTTAGGTAATGGTTTTCCATCGCCTTGAGCTGCTGGTGCGTCCTTTTCTTCAACTACAGGAGTTGCATCTGCTGCTGATAAAGGTAAGCTGTAAAGTGAGCCTGCTCCTTTTACAAAAAGCTGGTAAGCAACGATTGCTTGGAAGCCTTGGGCTGTTGAGAATACATCACTCTCATCTCCACCTTGCCAGTCAAAGCCGCCATCTGCATTTTGGAAGGATAGTAAGAAGCCGATTAAGCTGCTTCGGTCTTTTGCAAACAATTCTCCATTTGCATCCACTCCTAGAGCGGATAATGCAATAACAACTTGTGCTGCTGTAGAGCTGTTATCAATTTTTCCAGCTAGGTATTGTGCAGATAAAAATTCAACTGCGATGTCGATGTGAACTTTTACTTCAGCTTGGTCTTGGTAGCCTGCTAGTGCCGTTAAAACCATAGCAGTTGTGTCGATATCACTTTTTGCACTACCATCCCATGACCAGCCGCCATCTTCGTTTTGATTTTCAAGAAGGTGGTTTACTAGTTTTTCACGTGTCCATGTAGCATTAGCAGGAACCTCAAAGTTTGCACTATCTAATGCAAGTAATCCATAAACCACGCCATTTAGACCTTGCTTTGTAACATTACCATTATAAATTGCTTCTATTAAGTTATAACCTTCAAACGCTGTTGGGTTTTCTCCTGCTGCTAAAATACCTAGTGCGTAGCGCTCTGTATCTGTGATTCTAGCAAACTTTCCTTGCTTTTCATTTACGAGTGTTTTTACATTTTCTAAATAAGAAGCTGGTACCGTTTTACCTGCTTGTTTTAAGGCAATTGCTTCCCATTCGCCTACTTGATTTGCTAGTACATAAGCTACTGCAGTTTCAACTGAAGCACCTAGTGCATTTTTATCAAAAGGAGTAGCAGGTGTTTCTACTGTGTCCTCAGTTGTTTCCTTTTCTGTTGCTGATTCCCATGATTCATACTTGAATGTGATTTGATCTCCCGCTTTAAGTTTGTAGCTATCTGCTCCAACAGAAGCCATTTCACCGTTTACATAAAAAGCCCAGTAGTATGTGCCTTCAGCTGCAATACCAGAGATACCATTGATCATTATTCCATATTCAGAAACAGATGTCTCAAGTTTGTCATGACCAAGCACAACCGTTAATAAGTCAAGCGCAGTTGGATTATTAATAAAGCCAACGTCTGTCGCCTCTTTTAATGGGGTAGCTTCTTTCCCATTAACTGTTAGAAAAGCTTTATTGTTAGTTGCCACTGTCCAGTCTTGATAAACAAAACTTAGTTGATCGCCATCTTGTAGGATGTAGCTATCTGCACCAACTTGTGCTCCAACACCATTTACATAGAATGCCCAGAAGAAAGTCCCCTCAGCTTTAACACCTTGAATTGAGGTGATCATTTTTCCATATTGGCTTTCAGTAAATTCAATATTCGCTTCACCGACTGCTTTTACTAGTGCATCAAACGCCGATGAGCCTTCAGCATCCGCAACAGCATTTAAATCAACGAGTGTTTCTTTACTACCGATAACTGTAACGCTTTCTTCTTTATTTTCCTGTGCAAAAGCTGTTGTATGGAAGCTTCCAAACAAAAGAGTAAATGCTACAAGAAATGACAAGAATGTGTTCAATTTTTTCATCTGTTTCTCTCCTATCTGTGATTTTTCCATAAAAAAAATCCCCTCTGGAGGAGATTTGATGTTAAGTATCACGGACTCATGAGTTGCGATCCGTCTTAACACCCTCCTATCCGCGTAGGCCTTGGTGCAAAAAAAACAGGCAGGTTTCCTGGCTCATGATCATCGCTTCCTATGTCTTCCCATCCTTTTAAGACAGTGACGTAATATAGGTTGCTCTCACTTACAGTGGCGGGACCGCGTTGGATTTACACCAACTTCCCTATTAAGCTATCTACCCTAGTACATCGAAGATAAATAGCACCTATTTTTTGCTAATTCAATTTTTTATGTCGAACCTTATTATACAAATGTTGGGAGGGTTTGTATAGTGGGAAATGTTTTTTAAACTCGAGGAAAGATAACAACACTGCCTATACCCATCTACTCTTATAGTCATATACATGTAATAGGAAAAGGTGGTGATAGGTTGAGCAAACCTATATTTCAGGATGAAACAGGGAAGCGTTGGAGATTGGTGAAGATTAGTTTCACCACGGTCCTATTCACTATGTTACTTTTCATTTATTTCTTTGATTTCACATTGGTCTTATTATCTACTATTTTAAAAATATATTTACTGGTAGCTATTATTATCGGACTAATTAGAATGGCTATTTTAATGTATTTTAGCTACAAGCAATACAAACAAAAAGAATATAAACGCACTAAAAAACCTTTGAAAAAGAAACGCATTAAACGTCGCCGTAAAAAGAAATTCAGACCAAAAGTGAGTGTTATTATTCCTGTCTATAATGAAGAAGTTGTGATTGAACGTACCGTGAGAGCAATTAAGAAAAGTAAGTATCGTATTAGCGAAATTTTAGTTGTTGATGATGGCTCTACTGACCAAACCGTTCAAGTTGTGAAAAATGCTTTTAAAGGTTCTAGGAAAGTAAAGGTTATTGAAAAAGAGAATGGCGGAAAAGCTTCTGCACTTAACATTGGGTTCCAGAAGGCCGTTGGAGACATTGTGATCACAATTGATGCTGATACCATTTTTACAGAACGAGCCATTACCTATTTAGTAAGACCCTTTAAAGACCGTAACGTAGCAGCTGTTTCTGGTAATTGTAAGATTGGTAATCTCTCAAATTACTTAGCCGTCTGGCAGCATATTGAATATGTCACTGCTTTTAATCTTGAGAAAAGAGCCTATGAATACCTTAATTGTATAACCGTTGTCCCAGGTTCGAACAGTGCCTGGAGAAAAAAAGCCGTTGTAAAGGCGGGTTACTATGACCATGACACACTAGCAGAGGATACGGACTTAACCTTAAAGCTTTTAAATAACGACTACAAAATCATTTACGAAGACCGTGCTCTGTCCTATGAAGAATGCCCTGAGAAGATAAAAGATTTTATAAAACAACGCTATCGTTGGTCATATGGCATACTCCAAAGTTCGTGGAAGCATAAAAAAACGATATTTCACTCCAAAAATAGAACCTTAAAATACTTCGCAATACCAAGTATGCTATTTTCATATTTCCTTTACCTTACTGCTCCTCTAATTGACGTCATTTTTATAATTGCATTGCTAACGGGAGCAAAATCAATCTTTCTCTTCGCTCTGTTTTTTTATCTCACAGATACAGTTGCATCAATTTATGCTTTTAAGTTAGAAAAAGAAAAAATGAAACCACTACTATGGGTTTTTATTCAGAGATTGGCCTACCGCTATTTAATAGCCTATGTTACGTGGAAATCTATACTAATGGCACTAAAAGGCTATAGTGTTGGATGGAACAAGTTTGAACGTTCTGGAACAAATCAGTTTGGTCAAAGTGATGAAAAGGGTGAATAATAGGTGTCACCCTTTTTAAAATGAATTTAATCTTTCTCCCAATAACTAGTTCGTACGACCATTCACATGAGTTATTTGTTACATACTATATAGAAATGACATAGGAATATAGACTTTTTTTAAAAAGATGTAAAAGGTGGTGTATCACATCAAAAAAGTAGCTATTCATCAACCTAATTATCTACCATGGATTGGCTTTTTCGATAAAATGGATCAAGCGGATGCCTTTATTCTGCTAGATACAGCTGTACATTCAAAAAGTGAATTTGTAAACAGAAATAGAATTAAAACCCCTCAGGGAAACTTGTGGTTAACTGTACCCATAAAACAAAAGGAGATCCCTATATTCCAAATTGACGTTGATTTAAATAAGAGATGGAATCAAAAGCACTGGAAAACAATTCAAAGTAATTATAAAAAAAGCAAGTATTGGTCCCTATATCAGGAGGGATTCGAAAAGATTTATTCACACAACTGGTCTAAATTAGTCGACTTAAACCTTGCCTTGATAATGCATATTAAAGATATCTTAGGCATTGAAACCGACATTTTTATAGAATCAGATTTTAATAAAGACTTTGGAAAAGGAAACACTAGGAATATCAATCTAGTTAAGCATGTAAATGGAGATATTTATTTATCTGGAACCGGAGCAAAGGCTTACAATGACGAAGCCGAGTACAAAGAGAACAATCTCACCCTTCAATATCAGGAGTTTAACCATCCGGTATATCAACAAAATTGGGGTGATTTTATCGCAAATCTTTCTGTCATTGATATGATTTTCCATTGTGGACCTGACACGATTCATATCATTAGAAGTCTACGAAAATAACAAGTGAAGGGAGTGAGTTATAGTGCTTTTATCAGGGAATGAACGTGTATTAGTGATCGCTCCACATGCAGATGACGAAGTATTAGGGTGTGGAGGAGTAATTGAAAAAGCATGTAGATACAACAACGCTGTAAAGGTCGTTGTCACAGCAGTTGGCAATACAAAACATCCTCATAAAGAGGATGCTGTTACAGGTGATATTCGAAAAAAAGAGCTTGAAGAGGCAATGCATTTCTTGGGCTGTAAGGATTTTGAAGTGTTGTACGATGACAAGGACTCTATGTTAGACACCATCCCTATCAAAGAACTAATTGGAAAGCTTGATAAAATCATAGAAGCTTTTTCTCCATCGATGATTTTCATACCTTTACCGAGCTATCACCAAGATCACCAGATTCTTTACGATGCATGTATTGCCGCATTGAGACCAAACAACAACCTCTATAAATTAATAGCAATGTACGAATATCCGCTAACCTTTTGGAATCCAAAACCTTTTTGGAATATTGGCAGTTTGTATTTAGATATCTCAGATACCATTGATCAAAAAATAGAAGCATTTAAAAAACACAAATCACAAATGCGCCCATCAAACCATCCAATTGCCCCTGAAAATGTAAAGAAATGGGCAGAGATGCGAGGCCTAGAGATTGGTCTTGAATATGCGGAAAAGTATTATGTCTTAAAATCAATGATAATATGAATAACAGTTTGATATAAAAAATATTTTCAAATAACTTTACTCGTTATCTGGGTTTTATTAGTAGATTTAATCAAACGTTTGACTAATTAAACCTGCGCCAGTTATCGCAATTGATTGAATTCATCTTTATTTTTTAAAAGCAAGGAGACTTAAATATGAATAATAATCTTATCCCTCACAATAAACCAACCATCGGGATACAGGAAGAAAAAGCCGCTATCAATGTCCTTCGTTCAGGCTGGCTCGCCGGGGGGAGTGAGGTACAAAAATTCGAAAATGAGTTTTGTGAATATCTTGGATTCCCAAGAGGTCATGCTGTTGCAGTATCGAGTGGGACAGCCGCGCTTTATTTAGCTTTATGGTCCCTGGATTCTCAAGGAAAAAGAGTAGCTTTCCCAGCCTATACATGTTCGGCCCTTCGAAATGCAACTGCAATGGCAGGTGGTATTGAAATGTTAGTAGATAATAATGAAACCAGCCACAATATGAACTGTGATCTTTTGAATAAACTACGCCCTGACATTGCAATCATCCCACATATGTATGGTATTCCACAGAATCTAACTAAGCTACCAAAAAATATCAAGATCATTGAAGATTGTGCACAATCGCTAGGAGCAAAGGTAAATGGTATACCTGCAGGCTTGCAGGGCGATATCGGTATCTATTCCTTCTATGCAACAAAAGTCATCACCTCTGGCGGTCAAGGAGGAATGGTTGTTTCTAAGGATAAAGTAATAATTGATAGAATACGAGATTATCGTTTATTTGACCAACGAAAGGATCATGCTCACCGCTTTAACTTCCAAATGACCGATTTACAAGCTGCAATAGGCAGAGTTCAGCTATCAAAACTACCTTCCTTCATCAAACGCCGAGAAGAAATATTTCAACTATACAAAAAAGCAGGATTCCCTCTTTTAGAAGAACACTCGAGTGACCTTCAACCCATCCGATTTAGAGCCATTATCAAAACAAGACATCAGCAGAAGTTATTGGATGGTTTAGAAAAAGCGAATATAAAAGCAACAATTCCACTGAAAGCTGAAGAATTATTAGGTCCTGGTCACCTCTATCACCATTCCTTCGATTGGACTCAAAGCACCGTATCCTTGCCCATCTATCCTTCCTTGAAGAATGAAGAGGTAGAAAGGGTTATTGAGGCAGTATCGCGCATGATTACTTAAGATGCTTTCGATATTAGCCTTTCGACATCTCGACAAATGCCACGTACTTGTCGAATATAACACTATATGGTTCCTTAAATGAGGTTGTGAGATTGATTACCTGATACCTTTTTCGACAAGTACGTGGCATTTGTCGAATAAAGCCTAGCACCTATCTCTTAATCTTGTAAGCTCTTCTCTCTGCATATTCTGAGCAAGGTATGCAAACATTCAGCGTGTTCCCTTTGTCGTCCTCATACTTTCGTAGTGGCTTTATTTTCCGCTTGCAGATGGCACACTTTTTGGTGAAAAAATTAAAAATCGACAAGTAAATCACCCCTTTTTCACTATCATATCCTTCTATAACCCTTGATGTGCCTCCTTAGCAAGCAAAAAACCAGGCACTATGTACCTGGTTTTACTATTCGTCCTCAGTTAATCGCTGAATCGTCTTTGCCAGCAGTAATGTTCTTTCTATAAGGGTGGGGATTTCTAAGTATTCATCTTCACTGTGAGCATTCCCACCAACCGGGCCTAACCCATCGACAGTAGCCACACCGTTAGCCGCTGTAAAGGATGCATCGGAACCACCACCGGTTGACGTGTCTTGGACATCAATTCCGATTTCTTTTCCAACCTCTTGGATGACCTGTAACAGTGACTCAGATTGTTCTGTTTTTTCCATAGGAGGGCGGCTAATTTTCCCCTTCATCGTGACTTGTGTCCCTGAAACCTCAGTAGTCGAGCAAATTTCTTTGATTTTTTGCTGTAACATTTCAGCCTGTTCCATTTCAGAAATTCGAATGTCCACATGAGCAACCGCTCTTGGAGAAACTGTATTAACGGCTGAGCCACCTTCGATCAAGCCAACATTCACACTTATGCCTTTTTCGTGGTCAGTAAGGCCGTGGAGTTGGATGATTTTATGAGCTAATTCTTCGATCGCACTTCTGCCTTTTTGTGGTTCAATTCCTGAGTGTGCTGCTTTTCCTTTAACAACTAGCTTATAGCGTCCTCCACCTCGTCTAGAAGAAACAAGTGAGCCATCTTTTCGTGCTGGTTCAACAATCAAAGCATATTCTTTCCCCTGAGACTTTTCCTCGATTAGCGCACGTGATGTCGGCGATCCAATTTCCTCATCACTATTTAAAATAATCTGGACATTCTCAAATCCTGGCGTTCCTGTGGTCACCAATGCCTTTAACGCATATAAAAGTTCAACCTGACTGGATTTCATATCAACCACTCCAGGTCCATATGCACGGTCGCCTTCGATACTAAATGGTCTTTTTGCTACCGTCCCTTTTGGAAACACAGTATCCATATGGGCAACAAGGATAATTTTTGGGTCAACTGCCTCTTTGTGCTGGATTAAAAGGTGATTTCCTTGGTTTTCTTCTTCCCTTACTTCAACAACAAAGCCGAGCTCTTCATATTTTTCTTTTAAAATGGCACCGATTTTATCGACACCCTCTTTATCATCCGATCCACTGTCTATGTTAACAAGCTTCTCTATTAACTGAAGCATTTCTTCTTGTTTACTTTGCAAAAACGTATCCACTTTTTGACCACTCCCGAATCATTTTAAACATAGGGTTCGACTTTTACGTGATAATTGTCAAAACTACCTTAGTGAATAAAGGTCAGTCTTAATTAAGAGTTATCACCCATTAGTCGAATTGTTTTATCCTTCTACTAATATACCATGCTATCCATTCAAAATTGACGTAGGATGTATTTTTCTAATATAAAATGAGCTCGGGAAAATAAACCTAAGCTCATTTTTAACTAATATGAAAATGGTTCATATAAAACATAACCCTGAATATTTGTAATCCAGTGGTTTGCTCCGACATCGTATTGACCGCCATATTTTGAATCTGTACCGTAAACACGGTACCTTT
The DNA here is from genome assembly GCF_017873715.1 of Cytobacillus luteolus. Classification (NCBI taxonomy): domain Bacteria; kingdom Bacillati; phylum Bacillota; class Bacilli; order Caryophanales; family Bacillaceae; genus Litchfieldia; species Litchfieldia luteola. Next base: position 178,561 of record NZ_JAGGKM010000005.1, on the reverse strand, counting down.
CTCTAGGATTTAACACCCTCACATACTGAAGTTTACTATTTGGATCACGTTTCCAAAGGTTAATTCGTTTGGTAATTGTAACATAGCCAATTTCGCCCCGCGGCCCCTTCATAACTTCCCTATTCTCTGTGTAGGCCTCGAACTGAACAAAGGTCGCCATATTGGTAATCCAATGGTTACCTCCAACTCCATACTGCCCGCCATATTTATCATCAATACTATAAACTCTGTAGCGTTCTCCGGGATTTAGAACTCTAGAATATACTAATTTTCCATTCTCATTCCTGGTCCAAAGGTTAATTCGTTTTAGGATATTTATTGTACCAATTTCCCCTCTTGGACCTCTAAGTTGCTCTTTTATGTTAGTAGGCATTTGGATATTAGGAATCTGAACCATCCCATACCCATAAAGTGAGTCTCTACCTACAGGGCCTAAATCCTTAGAAGATTCCTGTAGAAAGGTTCGTAATTCACTCGCAGAAGCACCAGCATTTGCTTCCTTAATAAGTGCTAACACCCCTGTAACGTAAGCAGTAGACATACTTGTACCACTAAGGATAGCATAGTCATTATTTAGATAAGTACTTAGAATATCCACTCCTGGTGCTACAACTTCTAATAAAGGACCAGTCGCAGAAAAACCTGCTCGGACAAAATCTTTATCAACTGCACCGACTGCTATTGTTTCTAGATAGCGCCCAGGGTAATCTATTGTATCTGTATCCCCGTTAGGATCTCCGTCATTACCAGCCGATGCTACTACAAAAACACCACTATTATATGCCTTTTTTATGATACTAGATAAAGTTATTGAATCTTCATTAGTCCCAATACTAAGGTTAATGATATCTATATTATTATTAATTGCCCAATCAATTCCCGCCGCTATTTCAGAAAGGAACCCAAAACCTTCAGCATCTAACACTTTAACAACATAGATGGTCGCATCTGGTGCAATTCCATTTATACCAATTGAGTTATGTTGTGCCCCAATGATTCCTGTGACGTGGGTTCCATGTCCATTTTTATCAATATAATCATTACTACCTCCGACAAAAGAGACTCCACCCGCAATTTTCAAATCTGGATGGTTAGGTACAACCCCACTGTCTAGTACAGCGATTTTAATTCCTTTTCCGGTTAAACCAGTACTAAAAATCTTAGGGGAATGGATTTCTACTCTCTGTTTGTCAACTTCTTCTGGACTGATATTGTAAACCTTATTCTTTTCAATTGCTTCAATTAAATGACTTTCTCTTAAGAATTGTACATTTTCAGGAGGTATCATGGCAGTAACGAGTGGGAGGTTCTCCATTTGATTAACAATTGAACCTCCCAATTCAGTAATGATAGACTTATCAATTTCTTTTTTAAAAAGAACCAAGTAGGTTTCAGTAATAGTTTGATGTTCAATTCTCTCTTCGGACACTGAAAATCCTTCATGCTCCTCACTTTGCTGACAGGAGGTCAAGGTGAATAATAGAAATAGAACAAACCACTTTACTAGTCCATTACTTGTTTTGAAGTGGTTCATATGAAACATATCCCTTCATGTTTGTAATCCAATGATTACCTCCTACCCCAAATTGTCCTCCATATTTTTCGTCGTTACTGTATACACGATAGACTTCACCAGGTTTCAACACTCTTGAATATAGCAACTTTCCATTCGCATCTCTTTGCCATAGGTTAATTGGTTTTAGTATTCTTATATGTCCAATTTCACCTTTTGGACCTCTTACAACCGTGATATCATTTTGCGTGGTTTGTGTTAATGGTTGGTAGGTAACATGGTCAGGCATATTCGTAATCCAATGATTTCCCCCTACATCATATTGTCCTCCATACCTACTATCAATTTTATAGACTCGGTATGATTCTCCTGGATTTAAAATCCTCACGAATTCTAACTTCCCGTTAGCATCCCTTTTCCATAGATTAATTCGCTTTTTAACTTGAACATGACCAATTTCACCTCTTGGTCCTCTAACTATGTCTGGTGTTGTATCATTTATTGGTGTAGTGGTACCCGCTGCTTGTGAATTCGGTATTTTTAGTGTTTGACCAATTTTTATAAGGTCACTCGTTAAGCCATTTACTTCTTTTATTTTTGCTACTGTGGTGCCATGTCGTAACGCTATAGAGGATAAACTGTCACCTGACTTCACGGTATAGTTGGTATAACTAGGTTGAACCTCGGGTGTCTTTAGTTCAGTCGTAGCTGTATGTCCCTTCAGCCACTCTCCGTAATTTTGCCAGATCAAATTATTCTCTTGCCCAAGTGCCCAGCTGCCTGTCCCCTTGATTTCGTATTCATGAACTAAATCTACTTTAGCTTTAATCGATTGTTCATTTTCATACCAAATATGATACGTTCCTGGACCTAATATTCTGCCAGCCAAGTTATAGGTTGGGTCTGTATCCTTAATAATGATTGTAGCTTTCGGTGATTGAGCCTTCTCATCATAGGTCACAGTTGACTCATAAAGATTTATTAGCTCCTCAACACGGTTATTTGAGATTCCATAGCCACCAAAGGCTTGTCCTTCAACCCAATAGCGCCCAAAGAAAGGAATTCCAAGTACTATTTTATCCTTAGGCACACCTTTGTTTATGGCATATTCAATTGACCTTTTCACCCACGGCAAACTTGCTACCGGTCCTTCTGGGCCTCCTGTATAACTCTCATCATAAGCCATAATCATTAGGTAATCTGCATATTGAGAGAGTGCATGATAATCATAAGAACCATGCCACCCTGCATTCCACCCATTTGGATTTGCAGCAACAGCTACTGAAACCTCTTTGTGAGCAGGTATTTTTTCCCTTAAAAGTCGCACAAGGTCCGTGTAGTTCTCTCGATCAACATCTGTTACATTTTCTATATCAACATTTACGCCATCAAGGTTATAGGTTTCAATTGCATTGGCAATGTCCTGTGCAAGCTTTTCTCGATTTTCAAGAGCTGCCCTTCCTGAAGCTCGGTCCCAATGGTTACTTAAAAACGGTACAACTTTAACACCCTTGCCATGCATCTCTTCTATAAATGCACTGTTTACCAATCGGGTTAATTTTAGTGAACCATCGGGGTTAATATCAAAATAACTTGGTGATATTACTTGCAAATTTCCTTGTGTTCTTTCTACATAGCTCACATGTGTATTGGGATTACCAAAATAGATATAGGACATATTAAAGTTTTCTACATTATGAGCACTAGCTTTTTCGGTATATAGAGGTATTGTCGTGATGATCATGGAACCAACCACGACTTTAACAGCAGACGCCTTCACACCGGGTAACTTCTCTTTTAATAGCTCGTTTACTTTTCCCTCTATGGTTTCTTTTTGATTTTTTAGGGATGCTAAAAACTCAGTTGAAAACTCCGTTGTTTCAGGATTTAAATAGAATATTATCGTGGAGCCATCTTTTTCCTCGCTTATTTCAAACCGATTTAAGAATTCCGTCATGTTAGAATGCTCCCCCTCGAAGTGATTTCCTTTCTTAGTATTTAGGAAAAATGGGATTATTATTTATAATGTGGAAAATCAAGGGTGCAAAAAAAACGTTAGAGCTTTTTTTGCTCTAACGTTTCACTTGTTTCGCTATATTAACTTTTTAAAGAGTGTTCCTTCACATAACGATTCCACTCATGTTCTTTACATTCAGTACTACATGAACGGTAATGCTCATGTTCGCACTCATCACACATGATGATATGTTTGTTACATTCAGGGTTTCCACACTTTACGACTCTTTCTTCAGGCTGATCACAGTAATAGCATTTTCCTACTACAGTTGCTTCTTCTGTACGATTCACCGGAACTGAGATGCGGTCATCAAACACATACATTTTTCCATCCCATAGACGACCTTTCACTTCTGGGTCATAGCCGTAGGAAATAATTCCACCTTCAAGCTGTGAAACATCCTTAAAGCCTTCATTTACTAAAAATCCTGAGAACTTTTCACAACGAATACCGCCAGTACAGTAGGTTAAAACCTTCTTATCTTTATATTGACTGAAGTTTTTACGAATCCAATCTGGAAGTTCACGGAATGTCTCGATGTCTGGTCGAATTGCATTTCGGAAGTGCCCGAGATCATATTCGTAAGTATTTCGAGCATCCAGAATGACAACATCCTCATCTTGGAGTGCTTCGTAAAACTCCTTTGGAGAAAGATGTTTTCCTGTGGTTTGGTTAGGATTCACATCATCTTCTAGGCTTAGGTGAACAATCTCGGGTTTTACCTTTACCTTCATTTTTCGGAAGGCATGACCTTCAGATTCTTCTATTTTAAAAATCATATCAGAGAAGCGTTTGTCATTACGCATTGCTTCTACATATTGATTCGTTTGTTCAACTGTTCCAGAAACGGTCCCATTAATCCCTTCATGAGCCACGAGAATGCGCCCCATAAGACCTATTTCATCACACATCGCCTTATGATCGACCATAAAGCTTTCTGGGTCTTCAATTTGTACATATTTATAGTAAAGTAATACTCGATAATCCATCCATATCACACCTTCTATTCACTAACTTGTTGCCTATCCTATAATATCAAAAATTTTAACAAATGGCATAACAATTATCCTTAACTTCTCTTCATATTTTCAATTGTAATGACAAAAGCTATTCATGAAATATGTCTTGTGGGGCCTGACCCCCGTTACTTTAAAGCTCTAAAGGATTACAAGTGTCGATAAACATAATGCTTCAATATTTGAAAGAGAAAAGTAATATTCAAAATTTAATTTCTGCAGTATTATAAGATTTATAGATAGGGGGAGTTTTCAATTAAACAGGATAAGGTACTATGATTCAGTTAAGACATAACTATTTATATCTACTTTTTCTAGTCCCTGCAATTATTTTAACATATTTATATATTACTCCTCCAGAGAAGTGGAATTTGCAGGAAAGTATCATTTTATTTCTATGTATTATGGTCATTTTTGACCAGATTAATCGTAAAGTATTTTCGGGATTTGGTTATTCCTTTTTTCATGTCATTTTATCATTGATCATTTTTGATGAATTTTCAATTGTATACGGAATAATCTATCTTACGTTTGATTTTGTCTATACTCTTTTCTTTAAAAAAAGAGGCAGCGTCCAGACGATGCTCACTATTCTTTCAATCTATGTTATCATCATTGTAATTTGCAATGAATTTTATAATGTTCATGCAGATGAACAGTCTTATGCGACAAGATATGTGACACTATTACTTATGTTAGGCTCAAGTTTACTATTTAAATATGTGTATGTTTCTCTTGAGACTGGATTTATATCAACTAAACTATTTTTAGATCAATTTGCACCGATGGTGTTTGAGGTTGTAATTATCTTTCCGATTCTAGCTTTTTTTACTGATATCAATGTAAATCTAATACTCATTCTTTTCCTTTCTTATTATACTTTTATAGGATTTTTCCATAAGAAGTTTATGTCAATTGAACACTCGCATATTTTAAAAATTATTAAAATACTATCAACAAAATATAATATCCAAATTCTATTTATGGACTTGAAGGAAATCAAGGGGATGTATCATTCTGAAAAACGAATTATTTGTATTGATGAAAAGCTTGATTATCCCGAACAACTTCAGACTATCATACATGAATTACTTCATTTTCAATTACGGAAAAAATATCAACTCCCAAGAAAAGTTGAGGAGATGCTAATCACTCTTTTTGAAGCTATCATTAGCTGGTACTACATTATTACGTTAAAAAGGATGTAGGAAGAATTGCATTCATAAAGCAAATTATTTACCAAGCCAAAAGTTTTAATTAAAAGTATAGAAAGGACGATTTGCATGTCTACTCCACTAGGTCAGGAGTTACGAAGATTAAGGATGGAACGGGATTTAACGCTTGAAGATGTAGCTAAAGGAACGGGAATTACTCTTCAATATTTAAGTATGCTAGAAAAAGGAGTCCGTAAATCGGTGTCATTTGAAATTATGGCGGATATCTCAAGATTCTATGGTGTCCCTCTAGATTATTTTGCGGCTTTTATAAAAGAGGAAGAGTCCAGGCAACTTTCAGAGATGGAAATCATGCTTTGGAAGGCAATCAATGATAAAGTTCGAGACGAGATTTATTTTAAAAAGGGGAACTCAATAAAAAATATGTTCTCCAAGTTGTTCAGATAAGAATTGGATAATAGAAAAAGAAGCCTGACCCATAGTGTATTAATACGCCTAAAGGAGAGCTTGTAAGTCCAGGTCCATTTAAAAAGATGAAGATTTAATCTTCATCTTTTACATTTTCATCATATAGTTAATTGCTGCTCTTTCATGATAGGATGCTTTTGACTGAAGCAGACGCTTTACACTCTCATTTAAACAGTCACTACTAAGTACTTGATTCTGCTTCCATTGAGTATAGTGATATAGATATTTTACTTTATAGATTACCCGAAACACATAGATTTCCCCCTCGATAATAGACCATAAATCGACGGAGTCGCATTCGGAAACTGGCTGGCATAGTCAAATTGACCTTAGCCCCTATAGTTTTGCGTCGCCACTTTTCAATGGTTTTGCCTTTTCGTACGATTTATGTTTGATAAATTAAGTATATAGTAGCTGCTATTTTTTAAAAAAGGGTCAAAGTTCCCGTGTTTTATATAAGTATTTTTACCTATAGTATGATTTTGTTTGGATTTAAATCGCCATAAAACTGGGTTTTCTTTCCCTATAGGTTGTGACATATTTGAAACCTGCAGCTTTCAGCAGTTCGTATCCTTCATCAATCTGATTTCCTACAAAATGTTTTGTATGAGCATCCGTTCCGACAGTAATGATTTCTCCGCCAGCTTCTCTATATAACTTTACAAATGGTAGGTTTGGTAATGAGCAATCGATACGATAACGATATCCTGACATATTTACTTCAATTCCACGATTCGTTTGAACCAACACCTTAAAGGTATCTTCAACAATATCAAAGTAATTCTCCCACTTTATGGTTTTCCAGTCTGATTTTACGAAGTGTAGATAACGTTTGATAAGCGTGAGATGTCCCAAAACATCGAAGTTCTCGTACTCCTTCACATATTGATTCACAGTTTTAAAATAGATTTCAAGTGAGCGTTCCAATGACTTACCCTCAAAGTAATCTCCATTATGCAAGTCCAGATCATCTACAATGTGGGCGGAACCAATTACGAAATCAAAATGGTTTTCGGAAATAAAGTGATTGCTTCGTTCGAAGGTTGAAGGGTGAAGACCCATCTCAACTGCCTTTAAAATCGTTAAGTTCTTACTAAACTCTGATCTCATTAATTCTACTTGACTAGCATACTCTTGATAGTCAAATTCAAAAGTTAGGTCGCAATTAGGATAGAAATAATCCATATGCTCTGTAAAGGCAATTTCTTTTACCCCGTTTTTTATGGCCGTTTCACATGCCACCTTCATTGGCATCTTCGAATCTGCAGAGAAACTTGTATGAACATGATAATCAAACATTGTAAACTTCCTCTCTAGAGGCTCGGAAGTCCTCATAAGCGATAATAAGATACTAGTAAGTATAGCACAAATCTCTTTTCACGTTAACGCGTTACCGTGCTGGGGGTCAGGCCCCAAGCTTAGGCCCCAAGCTTAGAAAATGAATAGAGCCTGCAAAATCACAGGCTCTTAGTTTTTTATTTAGTTTCGCTAAGGAAGAGAAACGACATCTTCGACCACAGGTTCACCAATTTGCAACTTATATCCAATTCCCCAAACAGTTTTTATCGTTAAATTAATATTATACTGCTTTAGTTTCTTTCGCATTCTATTAAGATGTGTGTCAATCATTCTATCATCATCAAAATGATCATAACTCCAAACTACTTTTAAAAGCTCAGCTCTTGTGACAATTTCATCTTGATGTTTTACTAATGTCCATAATATAGAAAATTCTTTTTTCGTAAATGCGTATTCCACTTTATTATAATAAGTCTTATAGGTATTTCTATTCAGAGTGAAATTTCCATACTTTATAATATTATCGACTTGCTCTTCTTTAGGTTGAGTTAAATGAGACCGGCTTAATTTAGATTTTATTTTATATAATAATATTTTGTAATTAATTGGAAATACAATAACGTCATCAGCACCAGCTTCATAATATTCTATAATTCGTTCTTCAGTTATCGTTTTCCCAATAACCATAATGATAGCATTAACACTTTGTCTTATTTGACGACATAAATCAAGGCTATCTATATTTAATAGAGAGTTGTCGAGAATGATAACTTCAGGTTTTAATTCTATTGTTTTTACAAGGCCTTGTAAGCCGTTATTAAAACTGCTCACGCTAAAAAAAGAATCGAAAAATTGTTCTAAGTGAATACTTACTTGGCAATCTTGTTCCATAATCAATAGTTTCTTTTCCAAAAACATTCCTCCAACACCACTATTTGCCTAGTATTATATTACCAAATATTATTAAATAAATTAAACTTTTTTTTACGACAATGGAAAATGACAAGCAACAAACTGACCATCATTTCCAGAGTCTACAAATTCCGGAGTTACCTCTCTGCATTTTTGCTCTGCATATGGGCATCTTGTATGGAACGCACAACCTGATGGAGGATTTATAGGACTTGGCACATCGCCTTCTAAAATAATCTTCGGTTTATCTCTTAATCTTGGATTTGCAATTGGATTAGCAGAAATTAATGCTTGTGTGTAAGGATGTTTTGGAGATTCAAATAAATCGTCAGTAGTTCCTACCTCCACTAATTTACCTAAATACATTACTCCCACACGCTTGCTTATATGACGTACCACATTAAGACCATGAGAAACAAACAAATACGTTAGTCCCAATTCCTCTTGAAGCTCTTCTAGCAAATTTACAACCTGTGATTGAATAGAAACATCTAATGCAGAAACAGGCTCATCTAAAACAATAAGTTTAGGATTTAATGCAAGAGCTCTGGCTATTCCGATCCTTTGACGTTGCCCACCACTAAACTCATGTGGAAAGCGTCTCATATGGAAACTATTTAGACCTACTAATTGAAGCAATTCTTTAACTCTTTCTTCTCTTTCTTTTTTTGACTCCATTCCATGTATCTGTAGTACACGTGAAATAGTATCACCAACAGTTAAACGAGGATTTAATGATGAAAATGGGTCTTGAAAAATAAGTTGCATGTCTTTTCTTTTCTGACGTAGCTCTTTATCTGACAACGTAAAAAGGTTTTCTCCATCAAACTCAACCTCACCACTGGTTGCCTCTAATAATCGAAGTAGGACTCTTCCTGTTGTTGATTTACCGCACCCACTTTCTCCTACTAAACCTAATGTTTCACCTTTTATTATGTCAAAACTAACTCCATCCACCGCTTTTACATAACCTTGCGTTCTACCCAAAAGGCCTCCCTTAATTGGGAAATGCATTTTTATATCATTTACTTTTACAAGAATCTCTTGTGAATTTTCATATTGTTTTACTAATTGTTTTTCACTTACAGTTATCATCTATTACGCCTCCCAACGATCTGTATTCTTCCAGCATCGGACAACTTCATCTTCACCAAGTATAGTAAGTTCTGGCATTTCTTGTCGGCAAAGGTCTTTTGCATATTCACATCTTGGAGCGAAGCGACATCCTTGTGGAAGGTGTAAAGGGTTGGGAACTGTTCCTTCTATTGTATAAAGCTTTCCTTCTCTCTTGGTAGCACCTGGCATAGACTTCAGTAGTCCCTCTGTATAAGGATGCTTTGGATTTTCAAATATAGTAAAAACATCACCTTGTTCAACTACCTGTCCAGAATACATAACAACTACACGATCAGCCATTTCTGCTACTACCCCTAAGTCATGAGTAATAAGTACAATGGAGGTATTTATCTTTGCTTTAAGTTCTTTCATCAATTGAAGGATTTGATTTTGAATTGTTACATCTAATGCTGTCGTTGGTTCATCAGCAATTAATAGTTCCGGGTGACAAGCTAGTGCCATTGCAATCATGACACGTTGTCTCATTCCTCCACTTAATTCATGTGGATACTGATTTACTCGACGTTCTGCTTCTGGTATACCTACCAGCTTTAACATGTTTATAGCTAATTCATGTGCTTCTTTTTTTGACAATCCTTGGTGTAAAATGATAGATTCTGAAATTTGATCTCCAACTTTATAAACAGGATTAAGAGATGTCATAGGTTCTTGGAAAATCATAGAGATTTTATTTCCTCTTATTTCTCTCATCTCTTTGTCTGTTTTTTCTAGTAAGCTCTCATTATGGAAAACAATATCTCCATCAATAATTTTTCCAGGAGGGTAAGGTATTAGACGCATGATAGAAAGGGAAGTAACACTTTTTCCACTTCCTGATTCCCCTACGATCGCAAGTGTTTCTCCAACTCTTACGTCAAAGCTTACACCATCGATTGCTGGCACAACGCCGTCTTCCGTATAAAAATATGTTTTTAAATTTTGAACAGATACAATTGTTTCTTTTTTTGTTACAGTCGTTGTCATATTTTTACCTCCCTACTTCTGTCTTGGGTCTAATGCATCTCGAAGACCATCTCCGATAAAGTTAACAGCTAATACAGTAATGATAATGAATAGGCCAGGGAAAATAGCTTGCCATGGATAATATTGAATAATTGACAGATCTTGTGCAGATGTCAGCATGTTCCCCCAACTTGGTGTTGGTTGCTGTACCCCTAGTCCTAAAAAGCTTAAAGAAGCTTCAGCCAAAATGTTATTTGCAATATCCAGTGTTGCTATAACAGTAATAGGGGCAATTGCGTTAGGTAGTATATGATAGAAGATTGTACTTCTATGCGTCTCTCCAGTTGCTTTCGCAGCCTCTACATAATCGCGTTTTTTTAGTGTAAGAATTTCTCCACGAACAATCCTTGCCATACCTGTCCATCCCACTACACTAAGTACAAAAACAGTTGTCCAAATAGATGGTACGATAAGTGATGCAACAATCAGCAGTAAGAAAAATGTTGGAATGGATTGAATAGCATCCACAATTCTCATCATGATATTATCAATAATGCCGCCAAAAAATCCTGAAACAGCTCCATATATAATTCCAATTGTTACAGTACATATCATTGCAAGAATAGATACCATTAGAGATACTCGTGCTCCAAAAAACACACGTGTCATTACATCTCCACCCATGCTGTCCGTACCAAATGGGTGTTCTAAGCTTGGAGCTAAATTTGAATCTAAAATATCATAAACATCTGGCTTATGTGGTGACAGTAATGGTGCGAAAATGGCAATAAATACAATTGTTGCAAAAACAATCAGACCCGCTACAGCAAGCTTATTTCTTTTATATCGCTTCCATATAACAGCCCTCCTGCTTTCAATCTTCATCTCTTTTTCTTGTAAAAGTATATTATCTTGAACCTCATTATTCGTTGATAGGTTTGGAAGACTCATGTTGATACACTCTCCTCACTTGACTAATTCTTACTATATTGAATTCTTGGATCTACAATTGCATATAAAATATCTGCAACTAGGTTTGCACAAACTACCATAACAGAAACAATCATTGTCGTTCCCATAATGACTTGGTAATCACGAATGAAAATCGCATTAATTGTTAACCTTCCTAGTCCCGGCCATGCAAACAGCTGCTCGATAAACAATGCCCCACCTAATAGTGCCGGTAATTGTAATGCAAGGATTGTGATGATTGGTAGAAGTGAATTACGTAAAGCATGTTTGAATATTACTTTATTTTCCGTTAATCCTTTTGCTCTAGCTGTCCTAATAAAGTCCTGTTTAATAACCTCAAGCATACTTGATCTCATAAATCGTGTTTTTGTTGCAATTAAACCGAATGCAAGTGTTAGTGCTGGCAATGTTAAGTGATAAAGTCTATCCCATAAGTCAAATGCATCATAGTTTTCCCTCATTCCTGACGCAGGGAACCAGCCTAAGTGCAACGAAAATACGAGTATAACAATTAATGCAATAAAAAATTGAGGAACGGCAATTCCTAAAAATGCGTATCCAGTAAAAAAGTAATCTACTTTTGAATATTGTTTTACTGCAGAATAAACACCGATTGGGATAGCGATAATGGTTGATAATAAAATAGCAGTTCCAACTAGCGTCATAGTTGCTGGTGCTCTTTCAAAGATCTTCTCCATAACAGGACGGCCATCTTCAAATGAATACCCCATATTTCCTTCAAGTACCAATAATTTCAGCCACTTATAATATTGAATATAGATTGGTTGGTCGAGACCTAATTGTTCTCTTATTACGGATAAGTCTTGCGTGGAATCGGCTTCTGGGTTCTCATACATCGCTGTTGGATCTCCTGGAGCTAGTGACATTAGCAAGAATGTAATAATTGAGATGATGATTAATAGAGGAATGGCTTGCAATATTCTTCGTATTATGTATTTCGTCATGTATACCCCCACTTTCTTTTTACAAAGAAAGCCGTAGCGACCGTAATCGCTGACGGCTATCTCTTAAACTTCTAATTCCCTTTTCTTTTCTTAGCGCTTGACCAGTACCAATCAACGATGTTGAAGTATGGATCAGAAATTGACATTTTGATATTTGCTAAATCTTTATTAACTCCAGCTGTAAGCTTTGGATGATAAGTGAAGATTAGAGTAGTGTTATCAGCCATATGCTTGTGCAGATCTTGATACATCTTAATACGCTTGTTACGATCTTCTTCTTGTTTGTATTGGTCTAAGATTTTATCAATAGTTGGATCATCTATACGGTTTCTGTTGTTACCTGGTTTGTTTTTCGCAGGATCAGGAATGTTGCTTGAATGGAAGAACCCAGAGTGCTCAACGTTAGCATCATATCCACCCCAACCTAGTGGGAATATATCCAGTTCACCTTTTGCATATTTATCAAGGAAAATAGACCACTCGTAAGAGCGTGGTGTAACTTTAATTCCTAATTGAGCCCAGTTTTGTTGAGCTAGAAGTGCAATTTTCTCACGTACTTTGTTTCCATTGTTATACGCAAACTCAAATTCCATTTTAGTTCCGCCTTTTTGACGAACACCATCTTTTAAAGTCCAACCAGCTTCATCTAATAACTTAGCTGCTTGTTTAATATCAAATGGAAGAGCTTTAACGTTTGGATTGTTTTGAGGAATCTTTGGATGCATTGGTCCACTTGCTAAATAAGCACGGCCTAACTGAACTTTTGATACGATTGATTGACGGTCTAATCCAAGAGCTAACGCTTTACGAACCTTCTCGTCATTAAATGGTGCAACCTTAGAGTTGAATCCAAGGAAATCAAAGCGTCCATAGTCATAAGAAATTGTTTTTAACGCTTTATTTTTAGACACCTGTGGTAATTGAGCCGCATCTAACGCTTCAACAAAGTCAACACTACCTTTTAATAGGTTAATTGCTTCAACGTTTGAATCTGGAAGAATACGTGTAATAACTTGGTCAAGGTAAGGGCGGCCATTCCAGTACTCTTTGTTAGCAACTACAACGATACGCTCTGCCGCTTTCCACTCTTTAAATTTGAATGGACCTGTTCCAATTGGATTTCGGTGTACTTTGTTGTTGCTGTTGTAATCCGCAACGCCTTTAGGGAACTGGTGACTCGCTAATACCGCTGCTCCAGTTACAACGTTTGTTAAGAATAAAACATCTTTTTCTTTTAATTTAATAACTACTGTATGATCACCATTAGCTGTAACACTCTCAATCGACTCAAAGTCACCTTTGTAACTGTTAATTGATTTTGGATCCATATACATTTTGTATGAGAATACAACGTCCTTAGCAGTCATAGGTTTTCCATCATGGAATTTAACACCTTTACGAAGTGTAAATGTATATGTGTTCTTCGCTTTATCAAATGTATATTTTTCCGCAAGATTCGGAATTGGTGCACCATTAATATCTTGAGATAATAGAGCATCAAAGATTAGACCTTGAATATCATTTGAAGCAGAATCAGATGTTGTAAATGGGATTAAACGAACAGCATCAGCGAATGATGTTAATACAACTGTTCCCCCTACTTTACTTTGATCAAAACCCGAACGAGCTGCATCAGCTTGAAGCGGATTCACTAATCCTATACCAGAGAATGCAATTGTTGCTGCTAATGTAGTTGCAGCTAATTTTTGTTTGAAATTTTTCATTCATTATTCCTCCTTGCCTATTTATAATTTATAGTTAGTTCTTTGCAGGTGGTGTAGTTGCAGTTGCAGTGATCGTTTTAACAACGCCCTCAGCTGAAATTTCCAAAGTACCTGACAATACTTTCCCACTTGTTTGAAGAGCTACTAACTCTTTAAGTGTTACATCTTTCTTCGTTTCTCCTTCAGTTACACTAACTTTTACACTATCATCAACAGTGAAAGTTTGATTAGGAAGTGCATTACCAGAGAAATCTACTTCTACGTTTGAACCAGTAACTTTAAATGGTTTCTTATCAACTTTAGAAACCGAAGCAGTAATTACTGTAACCTCATCATTTGCTACACTTGTTAAAACAGTTCCAAAGAATTGAACCCCGTTCTTCATATAATTACTTAAAATAGTGAATGAAAAATCCCCTTCTGGGTTATTTGGAAGTGGTGTTACATATGCATTTAAATTCACATTTAATGATTTTGTATCGACCTTAATTTTCCCAGCATCATAAGTCAGTGTACCCTCGAATTGATCAAGTCCAATTCCCTCTGCATATGCAACTTCATTATTATTATTTAATGTAAGAGTTACCACTGTTCCAAGACCTAGTGAAGATGCTTCACTTGCTTGGTCGTCTAAGAATAGGGAAGCATTTGAATGGAAGTTATACGTCTCTTCACCTAATTCATTTTTAATAGTGATATGTGTATCCCTTACTTCTACTACAACTCCTGAAACATTGTTGTAAAAATCTTTTACCTTTAAGTACTTGTCAATTGCTACAGCAAGATCTTCTCTCGTAATTTCCGCATCTAAATCAGTATCAATATCTAAAACCCCTTTTCGATCTAAGAAGTATAGATAGTCAACTGGATCTTTTGTCCACGAAGCTTTAAACCCTAAGCCTAAAGCTAATGCTTTACTTAGCTCAAAGTATGTAACCATTTTTCCAGGACGGAATTGACCGTTTTTATTTAATTTGAATACGCCTAAATTTAACATCTTTAATGCTGCATTGTTTTTACCATTCGTAACATCAAGGTCTGTTACTTTTACCACATTTGGGTTACCCTGAGATACTACTCTATTAATTACTGCACTAAACTCAGATCTTTTTACTGAGTCACTAGGGTTAAAAATAGTTGTATTATTTCTCATAATTCCTAAAGATACTAACTTTGTAATCGATTGTTCACTCGCGAACCCAGTAACATCATCGAAGCTTGCTGCATGTACTGCTGAATAACTGCTGAATGCCAGTGAAGTCACTAATGCACTCGTAATGGCCACCTTTTTAATCCTCTTCATCTAAAGTCCTCCTTACTAAATCCTTTTTTAAATTCACTGGAGATTTTTTTCTATACCGCGTCACAGAAAATAGATCTTTCTACCCCTCACCTTCTAGTACAGATATAAAGTTCAAGAATTTAAAATTCTTAATCACATTTATAACATAATAGATTCAGAAAATTTTCAACTTTAAGTTAACGAATTGTTATCTAAAAGTTAAAAAATTCAGATATTAAACTATAGTTTAAATTGTCCGCACTTTTTAAATCTATTTATTTTAAAATCCTTACTTCTTTACATTTTGGCGGTGTTAGTTGAATTACAACCACGTTTTCAAAAAATAGAAATCATACAAAAGTCTAACAATTCCTTTACCTTTTTCTAACTATTTCACTATGCGAAGTAAGCAATTCTAGCCCTTTAGTACTATCCGATTTAAAAAATCACTTAAAACTTCACAAAAATATCTCATTAAAAAATAATTATTAAACTAGTAAGAGAATGGTATAAATAATTAAACTTGGGTGGAAATCTTTACTTATCATTTATCTCGGGTCCTTATCTCGGGGGCCTGACCCCCAGCGCTTTAAATCACTAAAGCTTTTTTTCTGTAATAATTCTTTTGTCCCACATATATTGTGTATAAGGGAGATATAGGGGGCAGTAGTATGATTAAATTAACGGGATTTCTATCATTTTTATTGTGTTTTTTTTCATGGGGGTCTATTGTTACTGCTGATGCTGATAGTCAGTTAATTATTATTAACAAGCAGACGAATGAGCTTGCCTTTTATGAGAATGGAGAACTTGTAAGGGTATTTAAAGTTGCAACCGGAAGGAGTGAGAGTCTTACTCCAGAAGGTACATTTCGGATTGTAAATAAGATAAAGAATAGACCTTATTATAAGGATAAAATTCCAGGTGGTGACCCACGAAATCCACTTGGGGATCGGTGGTTAGGTTTAGATGCTCGAGGAACCTATGGAACGACTTACGCCATTCATGGGAATAACAACCCTGCATCCATTGGTACATATGCAAGTGCTGGGTGTGTGAGAATGCATGATGATGAGGTTCGTTGGCTTTTTGAACGGGTAGAAAAGTTTACAACAGTCATTATTACAAACACAACGGAGTCATTTGACACTATTGCCGCAAGTCATGGGTTTGAGCCTTATAGTAAGTTAGAAACTGTCAACGTTGACAAATTGAGTCCTCAGCCAGAAAATACAGAAATCACAGTTAAAGCTTCAACTAGTAACAAAAATCCTTCCTTATATAAGTTCATAATCTTTGACGGTGATAGCTGGATTACATTACAGGACTTTTCGACCAAAGATCAATTGTTATGGCAGCCTACAGTAGCTGGGTCCTATCAAATTAAGGTTCAAGTGAAAAGCACTTCTTCTGAAAAATCGTTTGATGATGAGAAAATCATTCCTTTTAATGTCTTTGTGTCTGCTAAAATCAACTCAGTTTCATTTAATAGTGAAAGTCCACAATCCACAAATACTCCAATAAATTTAACTGCTATCACTAACGATACATCCCAAAATTTGATGAGGTTTTCTATTTTCGACGGAGATAAATGGATTACGGTAAAGGATTACTCCATGTTAGTAGATTTCACTTGGACTCCAACAGAACCTGGTATATATAAAATAAAAGTGGAAACGAAAAATACGCTTTCCAGTAAAAATGCTGAGGATGAGAAAGAATTTACCTATACCATTTTTGAACCAGCACACATTGTTTCGCTTTCCTCAAGTAAATATGGTCCACAGCCAATCGGCACTCCATTTTCACTTTTTAGTTCAACAAATGATGAGGCTGCTAACCTAGTAAGATATTTACTACATGATGGTGAAAAGTGGAACACTCTACAAGACTTCTCAAAAGTTATGGAACTTACTTGGCAACCCGAGGCTCCCGGTTCGTATAAAATAAAAATGCAAACAAAACATGAGTTGAGTAGAGAAGAGTTTGATGATGAGGAAACAATGGATTTTACAATCTTCACACCTGCAACTTTTCAAGCTATGACTTCTGATAAAGAAAAATTCATTCATTCTGGGGACAGTGTTAATATCGAGTTTAAAAATTTAGATCAGCTTGAGTACCGCATTTCAGTTTTTAATGGAGAAGAATGGGGTGTTCTAAGAGAATATAATGCAGAAAGTAAGTTTGAATGGCGACCGGAATCCCCTGGAATCTATCGGTTAAAAATTGAAGTTAAACACCAGCTATCAAATCAAGAATATGATGACAAGAATGAGTTTTTATTCATCGTTTATGCATCATCACCTATTCAAGCCGTACTTGAACGCCGAGCAAAAATAAGAAAAATTCGAGTTGGGGCCTGACCCCCGACGCGTTAAAGCGCTAAATAAATATAGTGGGTGTTCCCCTATTGTGAGTATTGGGGAGAACCCACTATTTTGAATGAATAGTATTATCTTAAAAGGATATTATGAGGATACTTCGAAGAAGGTTATACTTCAAGTAGTTTCTTTATTTTTGCGATTTCTCTTTCGTTTTGAGATGCTTTTTCCCATGTGATGTCTTGGTCGATGGCAAGCAAATTGAATCTCTCCATTATTTCTTTATGGCGAATTTCATTTTGTTCTTTCATTTTCTGTTGCTCTTCTTTTATTCCTTGTAGGTCGTCTTGTACTCCTTGGAGATCTTCTTTTACTACCTGTAGGTCATCTTTTACATCCTGTAAATCTTCTTTTACTACCTGTAAATCGTTCTTTACTCCTTGTAAATCGTTCTTTACTCCCTGTAAATCGTTCTTTACTCCTTGTAAATCTTCTTTTATTAAGCAGATTTCTTCTTTAACTCCTAATAAATCCTCTCTCATATTCCCTACCATACCAATTAATTGAGAAAGCATTCCTTCCATTTTCTCCTGTTCCAAACTTAAATCACCTCCTTTCATAATTGTACTACGACCATTTCCTGATATCTAGGTGGTAATGTTTCCTTTATTATACAGTTGGTGCAGATTAATCGCTTCTAATATACAGTCTTCAGTAATCTTCTCGATTCCTTTTAAATCAGATATCGTTCTGGCTAGACGTAAAATCTTTATTTGAGCTCGGCTACTCCATTTATTTTTAATAGTAACACGTTGTAGAAATTCTTGTATTTGGTTCGGTAGAGTACCTGACTGGATTAATAATTCAAAAGAGACCCTGTTGTTTGTAATGTCTTGACCATATCTTTCATATTGTCGATCCCGAGCGGCTGTAACACGTTTTCGAATGGATTCTGAGGCCTCTTCAACTGAGGAATTTTCACGGCTAATGATAACTGGCTTGATAGTGAGATTAATATCAAAGCGGTCTCTCATTGGACCAGAAAGCTTATTACGATATAACTGAACTTGCTTTGAAGAACAGGTACAATAATGAGTTGTGGACCCCTCGTATCCGCAAGGGCATGGATTCATTGCTCCTATTAGCAAAAATGCTGCAGGATACTTAACAATTGTCCTAACTCGGCTGATTGTTATGACTCCACTTTCTATTGGTTGTCGCAACATATCAAGAGTCTTCTTAGAAAACTCAGCTATTTCATCTAAAAATAAAACTCCCAGGTGGGCTAAAGATATTTCACCTGGCTTTGGAGATTGCCCACCTCCTACAATTGATACACTTGAAGCGGAGTGATGTGGAGCCCTAATTGGGGGTAAACACGAATCTGAATAATCCAATCCTGCTAACTCATACAAGCTTATTTTTTCTAGTTGCGCCTCCCTTGATAGAGGTGGAAGAATGGAGGGTAAAGTTTCAGCCAACATACTTTTACCCGACCCTGGAGGTCCTACCATGAAAACTTGATGCTCTCCAGCAGCTGAAACTTCCAATGCTCGCTTTGCCTCTTGATGTCCAATAATGCTTGAAAAATCCTTATCATGATATATCTTTTGTATATTAGGTTTTTGGATTCCGCGGATTATTGGTATTGATTTTCCGGACAAATGTTTTAGAACCTGTTGTATTGAAGAGATATATATGATTTCTAAACCCTCAATTTCTAATGCAGGGAGACTATCGCTATAAGGCATATATAAGATTGAAAGACCAATTCTTTTTGCAGCCAAAATAGCAGGTAACATCCCTTCTACTGCTAAAACTGCACCTTCTAGCGACAATGCCCCTATGAACCCAGTATTGCTATCAATCTGAGCTTCTATGACATTCATACTTTTTAAAATGCCGATGGCAATTGGCAAATCAAAAAACGGACCATTTTTCTTTTGTTCCGATGGGGATAGATTTACGATCGTTTTTTGGTCTACCAGATAGTTTTCTAGTGAATGTAAGGCAGCAGAAACTCGCTGCTTAGATTCCCGTACAGAGGTGTCTGGAAGACCGACTATTTTAAAAGCCTCCATACCACATGTTGTCTGGACTTCCACCTGTACACGATACCCATCGACACCTTTTAAACCAATAGTTGTCACTTTTGCAATAATCTCCCAACCTCCCCAACTTGCTTATCCTCTTTTTCAACATACTCCTTATAGGTCATATATCTTGGATTTTGAAAATAACTTAATGTCTTTGTAGTCTTTATGAGTGGATGTTGAACTTTAGATAAATAGGCGGGATAGCTGCTCCAGGAATAATTTGCAGGGTCTAGTACAAGATTTGCCTCGAGTGGATTTCGATGAATATAGCGAGTGACTTCTAGGAAATATGTAACAGAATCAATTAATTGTGCTCCGTACCTTCCTTGAAATACATGGCCCACAAGATCATATTTCCTATTAAAATAAATTGCGTACCGTGATTGAAGCTCTTTCATAAATAGTGAGATTGGTAAATTATCTGTTTCGATTAGAAGATGTACATGATTAGGCATGAGGCAATATGAGTGTAAAGTAATGGGGTTTGTTCTGTGGACACATTCAAAAATAGCTAAATACTTCTGATAATCCTCTCTTTCCAGGAAAATTTCTGCTTTTCGATTTCCCCGAGCTGTAATATGATAAGTTGCTCCAGGAAAACATATCCGATGCTTTCTTGACATTTAATCACTCCAATTCAATTATTTTCAAAATAAACCTTTCGACAAAAGACAGCAATCACCTCTTTACAATATTGTGAACAAAATATGACGTTCGGGGCCTGACCCCCGGCGCGTTAACGCGTTAACGGGGTGGGAGTCAGGCCCCATTCGACACACTTTTGAATTTTTATGCAAAAAAATTTATATTTTTTCTTTCCAATCACGAAATAATTTGGTATAGTTTTTCTTGTATTCTAGTAAATTACAATATTGAGACTTTTTAGTTTGAAGGGAGATAGGTTATGAGAAAGTTTTTAGCGTCATTTTTAACGCTCCTTTTGGTTTTATCTTTAGTAGCACCGACTACTTTAGCAAACCAAACGAGTGTACAAAGTACTGCTCAGGCTCAGAGCACAGTAGAGCTTGAGGTCAGTCAATCATTACTTTCACTTACTGAGGTTCGAACAGTAGATGTAAAGGTTGATTTTGGTAAACAAGTAAGTTTAGATGATTTACAGTGGAAATTTGGGGATAAGAGTTTTGAAGAATGGAAGAAATGGAATGCTGATGCAAAAGCGTTTAGTGGGGAATCTTTTATTAAGGTAATTAAAGAACCTCACTTTACAAGTGGAACTGTCATCGAAGCAACTTTAGAATTCGGGCTACCATTTGATACAGATAACCTTGCACCACGTTCAATTCGTGTGCTGTACCCAGACTTAATGGGCGACTACGAGCTAACACTTTCAGCAACTGAAGCGTTAACAGCTTCAACAACTGTTACTCTAAATGTATATGATGAATTTTTAAAGTATGATGAGATTAAACCAGCAATTGACAAAGTTTTCACAGATGCTGAAGCAAAGAATGATCGCTACTTAGAATATAAAAGCTTAGGAAAATCCGTACAAGGTCGTGATATACCTTTTGTTGTTCTTGCAAAAGACAAAGCAGCAGTAGATAAATACCTTAACGAGACGTTACCTACTGCACTAGACAATCCTGCTAAATTACTTGAAAAGCTTGAAAAAGGAACAATTGGTGATTATCAGGTTCCAATCTGGCTTAACAATATTCACCCTGATGAAGTTGAAGGTGTTGACTTCCAAGTTGAATTACTAAAAAAGTTTGCAATTGAAGATGTAGTTACATTTAAAACAACAGATGAAAATGGTACAGAATCAACTGTTACATTAAATGTAAACGATGCTTTAGATCATGTTATTTTCTTATTCAATTTTGTTAGTAACCCTGACGGTCGTGTGGCAAACACGCGTGCAAATGCAAATGGATTTGACTTAAACCGTGACAATGCATATCAAACACAATCTGAAATTATTGCTATTAACGAGGAATTAGCAAAGTGGACACCACTTTCTTTCCTTGATGGCCATGGTTATGTAAATGGTTTCTTAATTGAACCAGCTACACCACCACATAACCCGAACTTTGAATATGATTTACTAATTGATTCGATGATGGATCAGGCACACGCAATGGGTCGTGCTGGAGTTGCAAACTCTAATTTAGATTCTTATTTTATTCCTTTAACTGATTGGGGTAATGGCTGGGACGATATGACACCTGCATACTCAGCAATTTTTGCAATGCTACATGGTTCTCTTGGCCATACAATTGAGGTACCAACATTAAGCCAAGATTCTTTACGTGCTTTGGTACATTCAGGTCTTGGTGCAACAAAATATGTTATTGAAAATAAGGATCTACTTTTCAAAAATCAATTAACGCTATTCAAACGTGGCGTAGACGGTGAAGATAACCGTGCTGTTGACCAGTACTATGTAAACCAAGCCGGTGAACAGATTGGACGTATTCGTGGAGATATGGAGAACTTCTTCCCTGAGTACTATGTTATTCCTGTTGATGAAAATCAAAAGAATGTCCTAGAAGCAAAAAATATGGTGAAATATTTAATTCGTAACGGCATTAAAGTAGAAGAAACACTTCAGGCAGTTAACATTGATGGAAAGATTTATCCAAAAGGTACATATGTTGTACCAATGAAACAAGCAAAACGTGGCCTTGCAAATGCAATGCTTTATAAAGGAGACAACGTTTCTGACTGGGATGCAATGTATGACCCTATCGTTGTAAACTTTTCAGCACTTAGAGGATTTGATATTGCAGAAGTTCGCGTTGAAGATGCATTTACTCGTAAAACAATCCCTATTAAAAATGTTAACCATGTGATTCTTGTTGAAAATAATTTAGACACTTCTGTTCCCAAACAGGTTCTTAAGAACTCAAATAATGACGTGGTGAAAATTGTAAATAATCTTCTTGCAAAAGGAAAGAAGGTTGAATACATCATAGAAGATAATTATGGTTTCAGTAAGGGAGATTTTGTTGTTATGACAAAAGATTTACAACCTTACCGATTTAAATATGTTCTTGATTCTATACCAGCAACAAAAACGCCAAAAACAGTAAAGCTCGAACAACCTAAAGTTGCTGTTATTGGATCAAGTCAAAGTACGTTCTCTGTAAAAGAATTAGGATTTAAAATTGTAAATATTGAAGAAGCAGATGTTATCATTGATGACTCAGGTGCATTTAAAGCAGAGGAGTTAGAAGGAAAAACCTATGTAGGTATTGGCGGAAGAGCTTTAGCAGCTGTTAAAAAAGCTGAACTACTTTCAGGCTTTGACTATAAGACTACTAAGCTTTCACATGAAGGTCTACTAAAGGCTAACGTTACGGATCATTTAGTAACCTCGGGTTATGAAAGTGAAGAACTGTTATACACAGCTTCTGGATCATGGATTACATCAGTACCAAGTGGAGCACAGGTTCTTGCAAAAATCTCAAATGAAGATGACTTTTATGTAGCTGGTTGGTGGCCTGGTCATGAAAGTGCTAAAGGTCAAACGCTAGCCTTTACTACTTCAGTAAATGATACTACCTTTAGCCTATTCGCAAATGACTTAGTGTTTAGAGGACATACTCAACACAGCTACCGATTATTAGCGAACAGTATCTTTGCTGCAGCAACAAAACAACCACACAAAATTAAATAGGTAAAAGGTAAAAAAACTTGCCGGAAAATTGGCAAGTTTTTTGTCTGTTGGGGCCTGCCCCCCGGCGCGTTAAAGCTTTAACACACTGGGGGTCAGGCCCCTTCTGTCACAATTTCACCGGAGTAATTGGTTCTTCTCCATTTAATACATTAATGATATTATCTGCAACCAAATGTGCCATCGTCATTCTTGTTTTCACGCTTGCACTTCCAATGTGAGGAAGAGTAACGACATTTGGTAGTGTTAAGAGTGGATGGTCAAGAGGAATTGGCTCTTGCTCAAAGACATCCAGTCCCGCTGCCCATATTTCACGGTTTTTCAACGCGTGGTATAAAGCATCTTCATTAACAATACCGCCTCTTGCTGTGTTAATTAAGATTGCAGTTTTCTTCATAAGAGATAATTCCTCTTTACCGATGAGATAGTGAACTTCAGGGCTATACGGAAGGAGGAGACATACGTAATCAGACTGCTGTAGCAACTCTTTTAATTCGGCATACTGGACACCAAATTCTGCTTCTTTTTCCGGTTTGCGTGTTCTGTTATGGTAAAGCACCTTCATATCAAAGCCTTTTGCTCTTCTAACAAGCGCTTCGCCAATTCGTCCCATTCCCACGATTCCAATGGTTGCTCCGTAAATATCTTGACCCGTTAATTCCATTGGAGACCATGCTCCCCACTCACCACTTCGGAGGAAATCTGAAGCTTCTACTACTCTTCTTGCAGTAGCCATTAATAAGGCAAATGTTAAGTCGGCAGTTGTCTCAGTTAAAACCCCAGGTGTATTGGTTACAGTGATTCCTCGGTTCTTAGCTTTTTTTATATCAATGTTGTTATACCCTACTGCAAGAGTGCTAATTACCTTTAGCTTTTGTGCTTGGTCTAACACCTCTTTATCAATAGAATCTGTTAACATACAAAATAGACCCTCTACGTCTTTGATTTCATTTAATAGTACTTCTCTAGACACTGGGATATTTTCTTCTTCCCACATTGTAATTTTGAATTGCTTTGATAGTTTATCGATGATTTCAGCTGGTAGCTTTCTGGTGATGTAAATCTTCTTCATAAAAATCTCCTTTTATATTTTCATTTCATGTGGGATCCACACACTTTACAAACAAAATCCTCACTTATTATTTAACCATATGCTTATTTTTGAAACAATAAACAGGGCCTGACCCCCAGTACGTTACAGCTTTAACGCGCCAGGGGTCAGGCCCCAAAAGACATATTTATCCACAGCAAGATTCAGTTTTCTTTTCAGTTGTTTCACAACAAGTATCCTCAGCTTTCTCAACCTGAACTTCCTCATTGACTTCTTTAATCTCAATCCCACAACAATCTGCATCATTCTTACCTTGACCTACCATCTTTTTAATAAAATTCATCATTTTCTTTCATCCCCTTATTAAAATCATTTTTTTTGATTTATACTACACAATATAAAAGATAAAGCCTGATATTGTTGACATAACCACGACTGAACCTACGAAGGTAAACACTAATTCTTTCTTGAAGATCGATTTAAGTAAAACGACTTCAGGTAAACTAGCACCGACAGAGCTGATCATCATTGCCATGACCGGACCTAGTGCCATTCCTTTCATAATAAGAATTTGCGAAATTGGAATCATAGTAGACAATCTTATATATAATGGAATGCCGATGATTGCTGCTACAGGCACTAACCACCAACGTTCTTCTCCAAATAATCCTGAAATGAATTCAGTAGGAACAAGCCCTTGAATAATTGCACCAACTGCTGCACCAATTAAAAGGTAAGGATATACACTCTTCATTAATCCCAGTGTCTCTTTCAATGCACTTTTAACATCAAATTTTTTCTCATTTTCTTCATTAAATCCTGTCATCACTACCTTTTTCACTGAACGTTCAAAGCCAAGTGCCTCCAAGGTAAATCCGATTATTACTGAAAATATAGCTGTTACGATTGTATAAATAATGGCTACCTTCCAGCCTAAGTATACTCCCATAATTGTTACTATCGTTGGATCTAGTAATGGTGAGGCAAATAGAAAGACCATAATGAGCCCAAATGGTAGTTTCTTGTTTAGCATGTTCACTACAACCGGAATCGTTGAACATGAGCAAAATGGTGTAATGAAGGCAAAGATCAGTGCGAACAGTGCACCTACTATTTTGTTTTTACCTACTAGCATTTTTTCAATTTTCTTGTAAGGGATAAACCCTTGCACTAAGCTAATTAAAAACGAGATTCCGATAAATAAGATGGTTAATTCTAAAGCAATTCCAATGAAACTCTTAAAAGTTTCTATAATCATCGTTCATTCTCCATTCTCTATTTAGTTGCTCCGCAACAGCTAGGTTCTAGATTTACACTTTTTTCTTTCTTATCTAAAAATAAACTACTAAAGCTGAATATCTTCTTTGGTCTGTTGCTAAAGGTTCTTAATGCATTAGACTCGCTAATTAACTCATTCCTTTTTGACTCCACCATGTGTGATAATAAATGTGGGTGATTATACATAATCCACTCTCTCCTTTAAAACAATTTTTTTTGATTTATAACTTAAAAAAATTTACCTCTTAGCCTACTCCAGTTACTGGATTATTTTTCGCTTTTAATCAATTATTTTTGATTAACTAACGCTATTATATTACCAATATTTTCATTATGCAATACCTTTATCAAAAAAAATTGATTTTTTATTTTCGACATAAAAATGTGACAAGTGGGGCCTGACCCCCGGTGCGTTAAAGCTTTAGCGCGGCGGGGGTCAGGCACCTTTATTTATTTTGTCTTAAATTGATAGGGTTGCATATCTTCAGTTAGAGGAGCAAGTGAATAGCCAAGTTGGTCTAAAGCTTCTAGTAGTTTTGGCAAGTTATCAATAGTTGCCTTCCTGTCATGAATGAGGATAATTGGTGACTGCCCTGCACCTTCAACTCTTCTTACTTGTTCAAGGGTAAAATCCACATATCTCGAACTATTAAACTTCCAATCTAGGCTATCTACATTCCAATCCCACATAATAAACTGTTCATTGGCAGCCGCATGACGGTAATTCTTTTTCATATAGGGTACACTACCATATGGCACTCTCATTAAATTAGATTTTAGTCCGGCAATTCGTTTAATTGTTTCTCTAGTAATCTGCAATTCACTTACTGCCGATGCTGGTGAATGATAAAAAATGTTCTTATCATGTGTAACACCATGAGAACCGAGTGCATGTCCCTCCGCAACCATTCTTTTGACATCACTGTCGTATGTTTTCATAGGCCCGTCTAGCATAAAAAATGTCGCTTTTGCATTATATTCTTTAAGAATATCTAATAGTTTACCTGTGTAGCTAGTTGGGCCATCGTCTATTGTTAAGTAAGCAACTTTTTCTTTTTCTATGGTGCTAATAGCTTTTGCTTTTTTCTTAACATTGTAAGGTGTTAAAGCTATTCCTAGAATCCATCCTGTTTTTCCATTCTCTAGCTCTAGTCTATACCATATTTCATTTTTCCCATTAATGAACATAGTCGTAGCTTGAACTTTTTGTCCAATAGGTAGTTTTGAAACTATGTCATAACTAGCATCAGCCCCCTTACGAATATGAGTAGCCTCTTGCCCTACATTAAAGTCTTGAGCCAAAGTAAGCTCATTGGTTATGTCAGAGTGATGGACCCAACCACTTTTATCTTCAACTTGTAATCTATACCATGTTTCATTATTTATAATGATAGAACTTTTGATTACAACTTGTTTTTCTTTATCTATTATGTGAACAGTTCGGGCATCGTAAGTGGCCTCTCTCCTTAGTTGAGCATCCACTTTTATGAATACGGCTTTATTTAAATAATTTGTGTCCCCATTAAAAACTTCCATACTATCTAAAGGCACCCAGCCTGTGACTTTGCCGTTATTTATTTGTATCCATGTTTCTCCAACACTATTTTCAAATCTATCTATAGCATTTACGATATGACCCCTTTCTAGGAATCCCACCTGTTTATAAGTATCATGAGCACCTCTCCGAATTTGCATTTTAGGAGTAGAGCTAGTGAAAAATTTGCCTTTTATATCTGTAACAGTTTCATTTGTTGAACTTATCCAACCAGCGACCTGATTATTTTCAGCATATAACCATCTATCAAAATCACTTTTAGAAGGTTCGTTAGGGTTCACTGTTGTACTTTTCGTTTGAATATCCGTTACAGCTTGTACGTGGACTATTTCATTTTCATATAAAAGATACTGAATAAAGTCATGCATAGCTAAACTGTTTTGCTGTGGATAAGAGGTTACGAATAATAATAAAAATGATAAAGATAATAGTTTCCTAGCCATAATTTCCTCCATACACTTTTTATTCCTCCAGCACGATGACTCTAGTACGTCTATTAATCTATTGCTGTTGTATTAAAAGTCTATGAATGATAGTTTTTGAAAATTCTACTTTTTTAAAATAAAAAATATAAAAGTTTAATAGATAGAAAATGCCAGTACCCTGTAACCTTCTCCTACGAGATCCGTCAAAAGGGTAGTTAGGTAGAGAGGTACTCGGGATAAAATTACATCATTTCTTATTTAAAATTGAAACCATTATTACAGTTAGCGTTTTAATAGCAGTTATTTTAGTCACTGCGTTTTTAGTCATTAAAGGCATGAAAAAATGAAATAATTCTTTATCTAGCCGCTTGTTAGAATTTTTTTAAAAGCTACAGGTGGCATCAAATTAAGTTTTTCGACCTTATTGATGACCTTATCGGCCCGTTTGTAACTTTATCGGCCTTATTTCTCAAATTTTCGGTACTAAGTCGCATTTTTTCGCTCATAACAAAAAAGAACCAGCTCAGCAACTGGTTCTTTCCCTTAGATGCCCAATCTATTAACATAAATAGATTCAAGACCCATCCTCTTATACATCTTCCAACTTTCCTAAAAAGGCTAAAAACTTTAATTCACTTGCATTTTACCAAACTCGTAAATACCCATAAAACCACCTGTAATATCTGTTACTCGATCTTTTTTACCAAATAGTCCTTTACTATTAAGGTAAATCATATTATTTTCAATACCTAAAACTTTGTGCATGTCATAGTCAACTTCATCATATTTACTACATTCATAAGTATGCGCCTTTAGCTTCCCAAACGGGGGTTTAACCTCAACTAGTACTATCTTTTTATCCGTAAAGAATAAATACCCAAATGTCGTTCCTTTAAAAGCACCGGTCGATAAATAATAAAACTGATTATTTTATAGAGATTAAGAAACTATGTATATGTGTGATTATTGGTAATTCTAGCCGGATGAAATCAAAGTTTGATGATACTTGGTGAAATTTGAATAAACTAAAAGGAGAATTCCCACTCAAAAGAGTGATACATCCTCCTTTTAAAAAGTAATACGTTTAATATTCACATTTCTCTAAAACCTTAATGTATCATAATTAGTGTTTTATAGTATCCATGTTTTAAATCCTTCTTTTAAGCCTCAAATCTAAAAATATAGTCCAAAAGACTCTATCACTAAAAAAACTAGGTACTATATACTTTATTTAAACACGTAAATCGTACGAAAAGGCAAAGCCATTGAAAAATGGTGACGCAAAACTATAGGGGCTTCCGTCACTTGACTTGCCAGCCAGTTATCGAAAACGCCATACCTTCGACGGTTTGTGTATCATTTCCTTTGGAGGTCCCGTTTATGTGGTTATTCTTATTTATGCTGTTAGTTATAGTAGTACTTTATAGCATGTGAAACTATAGAATTATATTTACATAATAAAAGAAGGAAAGTAGGTTACTTTTAACCATTCTCCTTCTTTTTAAATCCGTTTAATTTCCACTAACAAAATAATCCACTAAAAACTCCGCCCAAAGCCTATGACCTTCTTCATTTGGCTCAGCACTATCTTCTGTTAAATAACCTAATAAATCCCGTGAAGTTTGTTCTGGCCAAGCTGTCCAATGGTCTAAATAAGTAATTTCATTTTCTTCAGCGTAGTTCTTAAACTCATTAACTTCTCTCGGATAAAATTTAGCATTATATAACGGGTGTGCCGGCTGCAACAGTATAAGCATATTTGGATTTTCGGACTTGAAAGCCTCTAACATGAATGTTAGGTTCTCTAATAGGTCTTCCATTCTTACTATTCCGTTATCTGTTAAAATAAAGGGTTCAAAAAGAAGAATATCCGGTTTGCTATCTACAACTGGTTGATGGAGGTCATCATTAACAACCTCCATTGATGTTTTATCACTAATTTCTTCTATAGTAATATTAAAAGTGCCTCGATACGTTTCTTCTATCTTTTGCTTAAGTAGAGTTGGCCAACCATAAGAATCAGAGGATCTTGATTTTGAACCAAGGATGACCAAGTTTACAGGCATATTACTTCCCACCGAAGCATTTATTTTAGAAACAATCTCTTCAGGAAGATTTTTCGTCAATGCTGAATAATCAACGATCTCTTCTGGAGAAACTTCTACTTCGTTATTTTTTACTTCTGTGGTTTCGACCTTTACCTTATTTTCAATCGTGGTGTTAGCATGCGCTGCTATCTTATTATCATAATGTATTTTCCCAAAAACCAAAGAACCAAATGATAAAAAAGTAATGATGATGACGATAAATGATTTCATAATGAATAGCCTCCAACCTTTGAAACGATACTAGAATTAAATCATTTTTTGTAAATGTATACCTTGAATTACTTGTATTATACTTTTGTGGAATTTGTCGAATCCCACTATAATTTAAATGTAAATTAACTTATAAAAGGGCGATGATAATGACAAACATAACTCGTACAAAACAATCCAATAAGAAAAAGTGGATATGGATCAGTCTAAGTATATTCGGGGTATTAGTCCTTGGTCTAGGGGCCTATATCTATTCTTTATATTCATCTTTACAAGATACAGTAACAGTCATGCACGAACCTATCGAACGAGAACACTCAGAGAAACGAATTGAAAAAGTAATTTTTGAAGATCAAGATCCGATTGCAGTTTTATTAATGGGTGTAGATGAACGCGGAAATGATCGTGGTCGTTCTGACTCACTTATTGTTATAACGGTCAATCCAAAAACAAATTCAATGCAAATGGTGAGCATTCCTCGTGACACGCGTACTGAAATCATCGGAAAAGGATTTCAGGATAAAATCAATCATGCATACGCTTTTGGTGGAACAGAAATGGCAATGGCAACGATTGAAAACTTTTTAGACATTCCAATTGATTACTTTGTAAAAGTAAATATGGAAAGTTTTAAAGAAATTGTAGATGCTGTAGGTGGCGTTACCGTTAACAATACATTTGAATTTGACTATGAAGGTGAACACTTTGCGAAGGGTGAGATTTTCCTTACTGGTGAAACAGCATTAAAATACTCGCGAATGAGGTATGATGACCCTCGTGGAGATTTTGGACGTCAAGATCGTCAAAAACAGATTATTAAATCTGTTATAGATGAAGGAGCAAGCTTCTCTTCTTTAGCGAACTACGGAAGCATCCTTAATGTTATTGGCAGTAATATTAAAACAAACTTAAGCTTCAGTGAAATGATGGATATTCAAAAAAACTATAAAGAAGCGCGTCATAACCTTGAACAATTCCAAATCAATGGAAAAGGTGCTAAAATTAACGGCATTTATTATTATGTAGTTTCTGAAGAGGATCGAAAAGCTTTATCCACAAAATTAAAAGAACACCTAGAAATCGGTGGGGAAAATGTAACAAAGCGATAAACCTTGAGTTTATCGCTTTTTTCCTTTTTAATTCAAGCCCTTCAAAGGAATGGATATCAAAAATGTAGTCCCTTTTTCGGAACTAGAATATAGCTCAATTGTTCCATGATGGTTTTCAATAATTCGTTGAACAATAATTAACCCTAAACCTGTCCCTGTTTCTTTTGAGGTGAGAAATGGTTCGAATACTCTCTCTCGAATATTCTCAGGTATTCCTGCACCATTGTCCTTAATAAATAGGAGATACATATTCCCCTCAACAACGGAATAAATTGATAACTTTCCTCTTTCTCCCATCGCCTCGCAACTGTTTCTGATAAGATTATAAAGAACCTGTTTAATTTGCCTTGTATCCAGTAACAGCGGTAATCTTGTAACATTCACCTCAAATTGGATATTTTTTGTTCCCTGAGATTCCCTGTAAAATGGCAGTATCTCATTTAGGATATCCTCTATATATGCTTCCTTCAATGTCGGGACACCTGGTTTAGCCATCATCAGCATGTCCTCTACAATTGAATTAATTCGATCTAACTCTTTTAACATAAGTGGAAGTTGTAATTTTTTCGAATTTTCCTCTGAGCTCTGTTTCATTAAGGATAAAAAGCCATGGATAACAGCTAATGGGTTTCGGATTTCATGTGCCGCTCTAGCTGCTGCCGAACCAAGAACAGCTAACTTTTCCGACTGTTGTATTCGTTTTTCGCGCTCCTCTTCTTCGGTTATATCAATGAAATGAATGATTCTACCTGTTAGGTGGTCGTAAGAATCATTCAATGCAGATTGAGAAACAAGTAAAACGCGTTTGGTATCATCATCATTTTTAACGTGTATCTTTTCATTCTGAACAGACTTTTCTGAGGATATAATTTGCCAAAACGAGTCCTTTTCTTCTAAGCTGTTCACAATCCTACTCACTTCATGATTGTCCTTTTTAAGCAACCCTTCTGCAGGAGCATTGAGAGAAAACTCAGAGGTTTTATCATCGTATGTGATAATTCCAATGGGTAAGGAATTAAGTATCTGTTCTCTTGTTTTTTTATCATTGACAACCTCTTCATACAATTTAAAATATCTTGCAAATACGAGTGATAGCATAACGATAATAAACGTAAAAACAATAGTTCCCAAAATAGGGTAAGAGCCTAAAAGCATCGTAAAAATGATTGCCAAAGCTAGCGTAATAACATAATTAGATAAGGAGTCCTTAAGAATCATTTTAATAATGGATAGTGAGCTTTTAAAAGAGTCTACTACAAAATACATCCCTACTAGAAATACATTGATGAGTAAATAACTAAATAAAGCTAAACAATAAGCAATTAAACTTTCTGTATTAACTAAACCTATATTTCCACCTAGAAAAATAAAGGTATAATACGCACCCGTTATCATGACAGTATACATAGCCATGTTAAACAAATGTTTCCATAATGCAGTTTTTTTATAAAAGAAAATAGTAATAAGGATGCTACTGAATAATAATAGTGTTAGAGGTAGTTCTAATCCAAATAAAAAAATCGTAGCTAGGTAGATGGAAGAGTCCATGGATAGGCAATTCCCTTTAGGGGCAAGAAAAATCATATAGTGATTAAGAAGAATAATAGAGCCAATTAATAGCAATAAAACGATCCAACTTGGCTGCGGTTGAAAAGTTATATTAGATAGAAGAAGGATGAAAGCGACTAGCGTTAAAATGGATAAATATAATTTCGTACCTTTGAAAAATGATAGTAGGTTCATAGTTGGGTTCTTCCTAATCAGATTTTTATGATTCTATCTTTCTTTGGATAATCTAATTTTAGATTATTTACATCTTTTGCGCAAGATGATATAGGTATTATGAACTATTATTCAAAAGGAAAATCCAACCACCTACCAAGAATTTAGTAAATGATCATTACTAGAATAAAAAAACAAATTTAATATTCTTATAATATAAATTGGTTTATACAAGATTATTAATGTTAATACTAATAATAACTATAAATAACTATCTTTTAGAAAACTTACTCTCATCCTAGTAATCGGATTTCATGTAAATCAACATTAATAAAACAGCTTCCTAATGAATATACCTAAACGAGACCATTCAAAAATTCAATTTCTAGGAGGAATCAAATTGCAATTGCTACTTGAAAAAATACGTCAACCACTCTCAAACCTTAACTTTAACCTAAACATAGAGATTAAATTATTCGAAAGTAGTGATCACTTACATACCTTTTTCTCTTCATTCCGAATTCAGTGTTATATATTTCTTCTTTTTTGTCCTATTGGACTAGCAGCACCCGCTTATTTAACTTCTACTTCATTTGAGGTTTCCTCCGTCGGAATTTCAATCGGACTATTCCTACTGGGGTTATTTCTTTTATTGCCGTGGACACTAGTGCCGTTATTGTTTTTATTTACAAACTTCGGTCCTAATACTTTGCAACGGAAATTATCGTGGGCTTATGTTTGTTTACTAGTTATCTCATTCATAATATGGCTTATTGTCTTTTAAGATGTACTTTCCATTTTTAGCTTAAATATGATATAAAAATCCCCCAATTGGTAAGAGTTTCTCGATAACTCTATTATACCGAGTTAGGGGATT
The DNA here is from genome assembly GCF_017873715.1 of Cytobacillus luteolus. Lineage (NCBI taxonomy): Bacteria > Bacillati > Bacillota > Bacilli > Caryophanales > Bacillaceae > Litchfieldia > Litchfieldia luteola. The sequence goes on along the minus strand of NZ_JAGGKM010000005.1, from coordinate 144,747 downwards.
TTTTTATCGTGTTCATTACCTTTTCTAGTTTTATGGTCTGGTACAAAAGTATACCATCCACCCCTCCTTAAGTAGACAAAAAGATTACACTATTGTTTTCTTAAATTACCACTAACGAGGGCTGTTGTCATAGGTGATCCATCCTATAATAAAAACTGTAAACAAGGTTAACAAACAAAAACATATAAAAAAAATTAAGGGAGAGATTTTAAAATGAAAAAGAGTATTTTAATGGTAGTAGCACTACTTGCTTTATCAACAGTAATGGCGGCATTTGCATTCTCGAGTGCGACAATTAAGAATGATGCATCATTAACAGTAGCAAATACAGATAGTTCATTAGTGGCTTTAATTCCAGCTAGCACAGAAGCAGTAGGTAGTAAAGATGGAGCAGCATTCCTTGAAGATGGTAAATTAAAGATTAACTTATCAAAAGGCAATGGCGCTAACTTCGGTGTACAAGGTGATAGTCATTACAAGTGGGAAAATTTATTTACTGTAAAAAACAACTCTAAAGAAACTGTTGAATTTACTATTACTAAAGATGGTTGGGGATATGACACAAAAGCAAACATTTATCTTGGTGCTTTTGAAAAAGGTGTAAAGAAAGAATTCTACAACAGAAGTAATGGTAAGAACGGAAAAGTTACATTAGCTCCAGGTGAAGAGTCAATTGTATACCTAGAAATCGAAACTGAAAAAGGTGCAAAGCTAGCAGAAAGAAATGCAACTTTAACAGTTAACGTAAATGCAAAATAATTAGTTAGGAATATCCCAATTAGTGAATTTCACTAATTGGGTTTTTTATGTACAATAGATATATATATGGGCCCAGAAGAGAGGAGGCTATAACTTTTGAGGAAGCAATTAAAGCTAACATATAATTTAATTTTCTATTCAATTTTTTTCATAATAATCACAGCCTCCATTGGATCTCAACTCCTTAACCGTCCTATCATTTTTAGTGTTATTCAATCCAATTCCATGTATCCATTATTCGAACGTGGAGATATGGCTTTTGTGTCAGGTGTAGCTAAAAATGATACAATCAGCATTGGTGACATATATATATTCCGCTCAAAGGAAGGCGATCTCCGCGATAAGGGCTGGATTTTTCATAGAGTCATTGAAGGGGACGACAGTACCGGCTATATTACTAAAGGAGATAATAATGATTATACTGACCAATCTTATGGTGGGAATATACCAATAGAAAGAGAGTGGATTGTAAGTAAAGCTATTACAATTGGAAATACCCCTTTAGTATTACCTAAAATCGGTTATATCACCTTATGGCTTGGGGAATGGATAAAGAAACTTCAGACTAATCCGATGACTCTTCCTATTTTAGTTATCATTATAACATTTTTAATTGCTGTATCTGAGCTTATTAAAAAGCCAAAGAAGAAAAAGAAGAAAGAAAAATTGGGATCCGAATATCTTTATATTTTCGGTGGCTTAACAATTTCTGTATTACTAGCAGGAACAATGCTTTCTACGACACAAATTTATAAACTACCATACGAAATATCAAAAAAGTCTGAAGGTGTTATAATGGGTAGTGATGTAGGTATAATTAAACTAGGAGAACCCAAAACAATAGCTCTAAAGGAGATTCATCATCCAGGTGCATTCCCATTAACTGTTACGTTTACATCAAAAGACCCTCAGATAAAAATTAACCCACGTGTAATTCGGATGAAAAAAGGGGATAGAGTATTACCAGAGTTAACTGTTCAGTCATCAGTAGAAGGACAATTTGCTTCTACCGTACATATAGGTTATTTCTTACCTTTACTCCCTAAATCGTTAATATATCAATTAGCATCTATAAATTACTGGTTTGCTTTAGCAATAGTTTCACTACTACCAGGTATTCCAATCATGATGTACCCGCTCTTCGATAAGAAAGTCAGACGAAATTGGGCAAAACAAATCCGCCGGAGTACACGGCGGATGAAGAAAAGGTTACCTATGATGTAAATCAAATTGTACTATCCCCTTAGCATTAGCAAATAGTGCAGCTTGCGTTCGATCAGCTAAATCCAATTTAGAAAGGATTTGGCTGACATGTTTTTTCACTGTATATTCTGTAATAAATAAGTCCTCTGCAATTTCTTTATTAGACATTCCTTTTCCAAGTGCTTTTAAAACTTCTAATTCCTTAGGGGTAAGTTCATCTAAACTATTGTCCACATCCGTAACCGGATTATCCATCATATATTCCATTAACGCTGGATCATAATATTTTCTACCCCTTAATACAACTTCAATGGCATATAATAAGTCTTCAGGCATTGCATCCTTTAAACAGAAACCATCAACATTTCCGGTTTTAGCTTTTTTAATATCTTCCTTTGTGGAGGAAGAAGTTACAATAATGAACTTCCCTTTATATCCTCTTTCTGTAGCTTGTTTTACTAGATCTAGTCCATACTCTTTACCTAGGTTAAGATCTACTAAAGCTACATCTGGCTTAGTCTCTTCTAATAGAGATAATGCCTCACGAATCGAGGAAGCTTCACCAACAAACTCTAAATTTTGCCCCATGCTTATGATTGTTTGAATTCCTTGCCTAACAAGAGGATGATCATCAATTATTAACACTTTACTCATTTATAATTCCTCCATTTCACTAGAATGAGAGGTAGCTAAACTACTTTTAAAGAGATAGGTAAAATTCCCATCTAATATGAAATAGATAGATTGATCTTTCTTCTCTTTGTATGTAAAAACAGACAGTTCCTTTTCATCCGCTAACCTAATTAAATCATCAATTGTTGGAACGTGAAGTGGTTTCATATTTTCCATATCAGGTTTTTCTGTTAATTGAATAATATGTGATTTATATTTATTGTCGATATGTTTTTTTCTATCTCTTTTTGTAGTAATCCACTGACGTAGTCCTAATGGTTTAATAGTTCGATATAATAACATAATGGGAATAAAAAGAAGTGGAGTTATTATCAATAGTGCCAATCTTAGCGTAACCCACTCTAGCTGAATTCCAAATAACTGAAAGTTGCGCAAGTGTTCTATTGTATTCATGACTTCACTTACGTTATCAAATTCAAGTGTTTCATTTTGTAGGCTAAATAAATAACTTTGATAATTAAATAAGACACTACCTTCTTTATCTAAAGCATAGACATTATCTCGATATGTTATAAAACCTTCAACAACTGGGATAACTTGAACACTATACTTACCACTAACTTTTACTTCTTTCTCTGTTTGTTCAATAAAATCTTGAATAGCCTGTGGATCAACCTTAAAAGTTTCATTAATTAACTCAAGATTTATGCCCTCAGTTTTAAACTCTTGTTCTTCTACTAGATTAAACTCCTTTTCCCATATTTCTTCAGCAATGACTTTTAATATTACTTTGTATGTACCTTCTACTTGTATAGGTTCATTCGATACAATTATTTTATCAACTGATAAATCTATGCTATTAGTGATTGAACCAATCACAACTTTAGGTGGAGGAGAAATAAGTCCCCCTTCAGGGTAGAGCGTGCTTGGTTTACTATCAACCGAGTATGAAAAGATTGTTTTGTCTTGAATTAGGTTTTCTAGTGTTTCTTGCTTTATTGTGGTTGGAGTTACTAAAGTATAAAAAGTGGTAAAAAGCAGTATAACCCAGACTGAAACCAAAATGAAAAAGCCCTTCTTTCTGGCGGGCTTGAAGGTGCTTTTTTGCGTTTCTAAGTTCACTTAACGTCATCTCCTTGAAGCGTTATCGTATTTAACCATTAAGCTATAAATTTTGAACGATAACTTTTAAGATTCACTCTTCTTTATGTATATCCTTAGAATTAGTGAATCCCGAATTATTTTCTTCTTTATCCTTCTTTAGAAAATCGATACCCGATTTGAATTCGTGCTTAGTTTTTTTATTTTCATCTAAAGCGTTCTGACCTATTGATTCCTCTTCGCCATTTGAAGAATTCTCTTCTTTTGGATCTCCTGAATTTTTCTTGTCTTGTTCTTTGTTAGATTTCTCTACTTTAGATTTAGCTTTTATAAAGATTTGTGTATTAATGATAGCCTCACCACCATCCCATTCGAATGGCAATGGTAGAGTATATAGACTATCTTCTAACTTTACACTCGGTTCTGTATTAACAACTAGTAAAGATACAGTCTCTGCTTCACCTGCAGGTATTACGATATTGTGCAACTTCCATGTGAACAACAAATTATCACTCATGTAATTTAAATTGCCAAGAGAGATGGATTTAGAACTGTTATTTTTAATGGTTAGTGTAGGTTCTACTGGTTTACTACCGTTATTTTCTGCTTCAAAGTTATAATCAGCAGCCTTTATACTAATTAGGGCATTTTCTTCATCAACTACTGAGTATGCAGTACTATTATTAATTGTTGCAGTCGAAAAGCTATAAGTTTGGTGCAAAAATCCTGTAGCTCCTAATGCACATACACTTGCAATCAACAAACGTTTCATTCAAGTTCCTCCCTTCATCCCATAAAAAAACCTAATCAAGTTCTTCAAATGAAGGTAGTCTGATTAGGTCGGTTGCACCAATTGCTCCATACGACCCAGGTGCCCAGATAAAGGTCGTATCTCCTCGCGTTCCTCTTAATATAAATTATATGTATATAATTTAAGTATATTTCCGTATTTTTGTAATTACTAACAGTTTATTACAAACTTACCCAATTGTATACCATCCTTAGGTGCTAATCCCCTCCTACTTCAGTATGAGATTATAGTAATATTTCCTTACGACAAGATGTGACATTTTTTTGAAGTTTACTCTGATATACTGTCTCTGTATTGGTTACAAAATGTAGAAAAGTAGGGGATTAAGTGTGTCTACTTTATATAAAGAGCTAAATGTTTTCGTAATAGGAATAAGATGGGTACTCCTGTTCACAGGTCTTTTGACCTACACAAATGGTGATGGAGTAATTGACCTGTCATTTCTACTAATAGTGGTCATTAACTTTTATTATAGTGTACTAATAAATAAAAAATTTTCAAATAAAATACTTGTTATGCTAGTTATTACAATCGATCTGTGTGCCAATCTCTTTCTCCTTTGGCAAACCGGAGGACTAGATAGTCCGTTTTTATATTACTCAATTACTAGTCTACTTTGGTTTAAGAACTTTTTCGCTTGGAAAAAGTACTACCTGATAACGTCCATATTCCTGTTACTTCTTCCAATAGTTTTAAGTAGTCTGTATCAGGTGTCAGTTGGACTATACTTATCTAAAAACGTAGATTATACATTCTATCTAATTGTATTCTATAGTATGGTATTTACGCTAAATTTATACTCAACGTATATATCAAAACATTATAAAAAACTTGTACATTTTTATTCATTTACAGGAAGTGAAGAACTGCCATCTTATGAAAAATTACTTTCTAGAATGGTAGAAAAAAAACAAGTCTATCTTTGCCTAAACCCCATATATGCCACTCACATAAATAACAGTTGGGAGCAAAATTACTACTATAATTACTTAGTTCAACAATTCGGACAAGCCAAGATAAGTAGGGTCTTAAATATTTCATCTTACAGTGGTGAAAGAAAAACATTTTATGTTCACGCTCTTAATGATAAGAATTGGGGATATCTTTTAGTTGAGGGATCAAATCAAGTATCTATGGCAACAAAAATCTACACAAAACTAATTAGTCAATTGGTGCAAATTAAAATAACTAATCTTGAGCAAGTAGAAGAAGTGAAAAAGAAAGCACTAAAAGAAGAAAGAGATAAAATTGCCCAAGATATCCATGATGGTATAGCACAACAGCTATTTTTTATTTCAATTCAATTATTCCAACTCAAAAATAAACTCCCAGAAGATACAAAGAGAGAGCTAGAGTCCATATTAAATAGTGTTGAAACTCAGGTAAAAGAGACTCACCAAGGTATTCGAAACTACATTGGGGAATTAAAGAATGAGAAAAGACAGTTTCACTTATTTCATGCTGTTGAAAATCTACTTGAAAGATTAACAGAAAACAAGGATATAGAACCACGATTTATCATGAGTGGTTGGATACCTGAGGAGAAGATTGAAATTGAGGAATCCATTTTTCACTTGATTGAAGAAGCATCTAATAATGTCATTAAACACGCCAATGCTTCTGAATTACAAGTATCTATTGAAGTTTCAAGTATACAATGGAAAATCATGATTCGGGATAATGGTAAGGGAATTGAAAATCTAGCAGTATCAAAAGGTAAGAGGGATAGTTACGGTTTGGGCGGTATGGTTGATCGGATAGAAAAGCTTGGTGGAACCTTAACAATAAAATCTGAAACCAATAAAGGGACTACTGTCCTTGTCTTTATACCGAGAGAGAGGAGTAGGGCTTATGCATAGAGTGGTTGTGGCAGACGATCATCAAATTGTAAAAGATGGATTAAAAATATTGTTGGGTGCTTCACAGGAGTTTGAAGTTGTCGGAGAGGCATGTAATGGTGATGAAGCAGTGGAAAAAACAATACGCACAAAGCCGGATCTTCTTTTAACCGATTTAAAGATGCCTGGATCATCTATCATTAACGGATCTGTTAAGATCAAGCAGAAACTACCTAATATAAAGATTGTTGTATTAACGGCATTTGATGACAGTGAAGATATATATCGGGCTATGAAGGCTGGAATTAATGGTTATATTATGAAAGATACATCACCAGATAAAATATTAAATACACTCCGAATGGTAATGGACGGTTACTCAATTTTCCAACCTAAAATTAACGAGCCTAATGAAAATAAAAAGGATCAGTTTATAGATAAATATAAATTAACAGAAAGGGAGCATGAAGTACTCTTAGGAATTATTGAAAACTTAAATAATGCTGATATAGCAAAAAAACTCTATATATCTGAAACTACTGTCAAGACACATGTTTCAAATATATTAAAGAAAACAGGTCAGTCCAATCGTGCACAAGCAGTTCTTTTTGCTCTTCAAGAAGGTTTCTTGCAAGTAAAAGGAGGAAAAATTAGTTGATTATTAAAATGCTTACTAAACAGCCTGTCAGTCAGTTAATCATCGTATTATTAGGTTGTCTCTTTTCCGTTGGAGCTCTCTTTGGATTCGTAAACTGGATGTTAAGTCAATCATCTTTATCGAAGCTTTTTTTTGTAACACTTTCTATCATTGCACTATTTAATTGGGGATTTTACATTATTCAAAGAAGTATAGGGAGAAACAACCCGTATACAGACCAAATTACTGCTTTATTAATCTTTATTATATTTATCTTTGTATCTTTATATAATCCAATGGAGTTTAACGAGATGTGGGTATTTCTATTGTTCTTTCCTATGTTTATTAACTTACTGGGTAATCATCAGGTTTCCGTGGTTTGGTCTATTGTTTTTGTTGGTTATTTTATTATCTTCAATGTGCTCGACCCAAGCTACCAGGGATTCGATGAACAAGTACAATTGTTCATGATTATTTCTAGGAGCCTTTTTGGAATAGGTAGTCTATTACTAGGACTCATGATATTACATGTTTTTAAGCAGAATACTGAGAATATCGGTGAGTTGTATTTTCAAAAACAAAAAAAGCAAATTATAAATATTTTACATAGCTTCATACCTGTGGTAGAAAGGAAGACTCAAACTTCTCGTGAGGAAATTGATGAGATGAGCTTTCTATTAAAACGTCTAATTAATAAATATGGTTTAAGAGATATACAAGATTGGAAAATCGACTTATTATGTCTACTGCATTTTGTAAGTCGTGTAAAATTACCTGATTATTTGTTTGAAAAAGAAGGGAAACTTACAGAGTTTGAATTTAATGTCGTAGAGGAACATTGTTATATGGCTGAAGAAATACTCTCTGGAGTCCCTGAACTGAATGAGATAAAGGAAATATTTCTCTATCACCATGAAAGGATAGATGGGAGGGGCTATCCTTATCAACTTTCTGGAGACCAGGTTCCAATCTTTTCACAGATGCTAGGAATTGTGGAAGTTTATTTAGCCTTAACTACGCCTAGGTCCTATCGACCTGCAATTTCACAAGAGAAGGCGTATGCTGAAATTATGAAAGAAAGCGGTATAGCTTACCGTGAAGATATCCTGAAGGCCTTTGGTGAGGTTATTAAACAAGACACCCACAATGTATCTAAAACACTTCTGCGATTTGATCAAATTCACGCTTAAACTTTCAAGGATCAGTTGATTGTTCATGTTTTTAACCAACCATACTAAATCTATAAACTATGAACTAAAGTTTGTTTACATATAAAAGGAGAAATTTCACATGAAAAACAAAGTCATATTAGTCAGTTCAGACCAACTCGGTAAAGGAGATAAAGACCTTGGTGAAACAGTACTGGAAACCTTTTTCACCTTGTTAAAACAACGTGAGGAAAAGCCGGTAGCCATTTTCTTAATGAATCGGGGAGTGTTTACATTAACTGAACAATCCTTGGTCTCGGTCCATCTTCAAGAGATTGAAAAATCAGGTGTTCCTGTATTAGCTTGTAAAACATGTGTGGATTATTACAATGTTGAAGACAAGCTAGTTGGTGGAGAAATTAGCGGTATGGGGCATTTCATTGAGTTGGCAAGTAAGCATGAAGTTTTGACTATTGCCTAGCAATCACCAACAGAAATATATTTATTGATAGAAACACAGAGGTTCTCTTGGTTCGAAATGAACCAGGAGAACCTCATTTTTGATATGGATTTTATTTATGTCTGATGAGGATTTCAATATGGAGCTATTTTTATGAAGAAATGAGTGCGATGTAGTGTTAGATTTAACCTAGTCTTGTTCTTATTTTCGCTATCTCTCTTTCATTTCTAGCCGTCTTTTCCCATAGATAATCTTGATCCATTTCTAGTTGTTTGATTTGTTCCACTAGCTGTTCATGGCGAAGATTACTACTATTCTCCATTTCTTGAAACTTCACTTCGAACTTACTATCCATCTCCTGAAACTTGGTGTTTACAACTTCGAACTTTTTGTCCATTTTTTCGTTCATATTTCCTACCATTTGAATTAATTGTGCAATCATATTTTCCATTTTATCAAGCCTTTGTTCTATCATTCCTTTTCACCTCCTTTTTTATAGTATACATCAGAAAAAGGACCTATTCTATTACAAAAGATTAACAAAGAAAATAGACACAACCAGTAAATACTAGTTATGCCTACCGCCTTACACCCGTTAATTTACAAATAATGAACTAGAAGCTATTATATTCCAAATGATGTGAACTACTATAGGTACGGTTAAACTTCTTGTTAAATAATATAAGCCTACGAATGTCATTCCCATTATAGTTGCTGAAATAGGATAGCCAATATGAGCAACTCCAAAAATAATTGAAGAAACCAAGAAGCCAACTAAAAAGTGATAACGGTCAGAAAGGAACTTATGTATAATGCCTCGGTAGATAATTTCTTCTTTTATAGGGGTAACGAGGGTAACTGCTAGGAAGAACAAGAATGTTTGTAACAATCCCTCACTGGCTCCTGCAACATTTAGTGTTTGAGTTTGGCCCGATGGATCATCCACTTTTAACACTCCAACAAGGATGTATTGTGTAGCAAAAAACACGAGCAAGCTTGCAATCATGTATACATACGTTTTACGTTCCTTAAACGGTTTAAAGGTCATTCCTGCCATAACAGAAACTCTTATTTTTTTAAAGAAAAGAAGTACAACAAAGAACATCGCTGCATCTATTAATAAACCGTTATACCCCGTGAATAGGGTATCTAACATATTTCCCCCCAACACACCTTGAATGATCCCGATTACTAAACCAACCGCTAGGCCCATTCCTAAGTAACATAACAGGAAAAGAATGAGAGATTTCCAAGTTATCTCTACCTTCCGCTTAGCTTCTTCAATGATTTCCTGTTGGATTTCCTTCTCAATGATAACTTCTGACATACGTTCACCTTCCTAAAAATATAATTCTATAAAGCTATTGTATGTAGGATTTTGTAGAATTGCACCGAAAAATTACATCAGTTATCCAACAAATCATTTGCGCTTTACACAAAAACGAAAGGGACTAATCTTGTGAAGCAATTACCGTCCCCCTGATGCCCAGTTCATTCTGTTTCAATCAACTGACTCGGAATCAACCCATACTTATTTGCCTTGTTTAATGCCTCGGTTCGTGATTTAACCCCAAATTTATTGAAGATCCCTGTTAGGCAATACTCAACTGTTCGCTGACTTAGTATTAAATTTTCAGCAATTTCTCGATTGGTACTCCCCTTTGCAACCTCGACAAGGATTTGTTGTTCTCTCGTGTTCAAGGAGAAATCCTCCAACTCACTCCCCACCGGCTTGGCCTCTACCTTTTTTAACTGTTTTAAAAGTTGCAGTGGGATTACAACTTCATCTCTCATTGCACAACGAATTGATGTGATTAGTTGCTCCTTTGTTGCGGTTTTACTAATAAAGCCTTGCACGCCCGCTTCAATCATTAATGTAAAATGCGTACTTATTTCAAACCCAGTATAAATAAGAATGATTGCTTCTGGATGAGTAGCTAAAATATTCTTCGTTAAAACAAGCCCGTTCATTTCAGGCATATATAAATCTAAAATAAATACCTGGTATTTTTTAAAATCAATTGTTGTAACGAGACTAGGGTCTATGAAGTCTACCTTAAAGTCAGCTTCCTGTTCTAAGATAAGCTTCGTTCCTTCACCTATTGCAGGATGGTCATCCACGATTAATAAATTGATCATTTATATCACCTGCGCTTCTTTTGCTAATTTAAGAGGAAACATAATTTGAATAGAGGTCCCCTTGTTTTTTCCAGAATGGATGGAGCATGTCCCATCAAAGCTATACGCTCTTTCCTTCATACTAATCAGTCCAAGGGATTCTTTTTTTATATAATTACTATCAAACCCTACTCCATCATCGGTATAATCTAGTGAAAGAGTATCCCCCTCTTGAACTAATCTTAGTTGGATGGTCGAAGCCTTTGAATGTTTAACAGCATTATTCAATAGCTCTTGAAATATCCGATAAATATTCAAGCAAAAATCAACATCTTTCTCAATAGGTGCCTGATAATCACTATAAAAATCTACTATAATATCCGTTCGTAACTGAACCTTGTCAATAAGTTCTTCAAGAGATGCGCGAATTCCATTTTCAAGTAAGAAAGGAGGTCTTAGCTCATGACAAACCTCTCGAATAAGGGAGATATTATCAAGCAGCATCTCACGAACCATAGTCATTTCCTCTTTCATCTTCTTGGCGTCATCTGATCCTTCTAATTCCTCTAGTTTCCGATAAAGATAAATCGTTTCCTGCAAAATCGTATCATGTATATCCTTTGAAACCTTTATTCTTTCCTGTTCAGATAGAGAGAAGATGAATTTTGCAGCCCAAGAGGAGTTTCCTTTTTTGGAATCCTTTATTTCTCTTAATTCTGTTACTAGTTCGTCTATTTTCTTTATATTTTCTAAGGCTATATTTGTATGGTACGCAATAGCATTGAGCCATTCCTTCTCTTCACGATTCAGCTTCGTACCGTTTGGTTTAGGACTACTAGATAGGATGAGATGGTATTCGGCTATATCGTCAAGTTTTACAGTAAAAGCTTCTTTCTCCTGCAAGACAGTTCCTATCTCAGAGTGTTCTCCCACTCTAGGTATCTTTTTAACTGATGCTTCCTTTACGTTCAATACACTTTTCACTTCATCAGTAAGTGCCTTAAAGAGACGTTCTTCTGAATTTTCTTTCTTAATCATCTCCATATAACGATAGAGACTATATTGGTGAAAATTTTTACCAGAAGTAACACTCATTTTAAATTGGTAATGAAAGACATCTTTTATTAAATACAAAAAGATATTCAAAGCTAAGAACAAGATAACCATGAATTTGACTAAATTCATACCAGAATACGAATGATCGACTAGTAGAGTGATACTTACCATTGTTACGACCGTAAAAATGAAAGAAATGACAGCATTATAGCTTAGTCGGCTTATGACAAAATCAATATCGATAAATTGCTTAGCTAAAACAAGATAAACGATGGTAAGAGGAATCATTAAAATAAAGGAAGCCCCAAGTTCTCCCGAGATCAGTTCTTCACCACCAACTATTACTGGTATCATGTTTAAGAAGATAAAAGGAAAAAAGGCCAAGCTGAAGCCGATCAATAATATTTTAAAGTGTAATTTCACTTTAGGACTGTTTTGTTTTATGTAATTACGAATTAGTAGATAGATAATATAAAATACTTGGACGCCAAATAGTAGTAGGATTGCAGTAAGTGTACTACTATAAATCTGGTTAAAGTAAAAACTAGAAACAAATAAAGCGATCACAGCTACAGAAAGAGTAAGTATAACCATTACTATTTTCTTTTTTACAATTTCTAAGTTAAAACGAGACTCAAAATAACTTTTCAAATACAGAATAAAAAATACTGGCATTAACAACATAGAAGATATATTAAGAATCTTGCTTAAAATGTCATCACGGGCCGAACCACCGGCACTTAAATAAGTAATGCCAATCGAAATCATAAATAGGAGAAGATGAAAGGTTACATTGCTCTCATGTCTCCAGTAAACATAGAGACCAAGCGAAATACACAGTAGAAACACGACCAGTGGATATACTAGATGAATCATTAATTCTTTCACACTGGATTCATTACTAACAGTAAAGGTCTTACTCTCATTATTTTGTTCAATGCTTAGACTATTTATCTTTTCAACATTCCCAAACATTCGCAATGTATAGTGTTTCTCTGGATTTTCACCATTTAGCAAGAGGATTTTGTCTCCCTCTTTTATATCCGTTTCATAGGCCCAGCTATTTGGAAAAATTTTTGTAACTATATAGTTATTCTCAGCGTCCTTCTCTTTTGCACTAAGACCTATATAAGGATTTTGCGAGAGAAGAAAAACATAATAGAATAACAGAAAAGAGGAAACGACGAGGGTTGTATAAATAAACAACTTTTTATAGTTCAACACGATTTTTTCAATCCCTTAACAAGAAAGTGGTAGTTCTAAAGAAGTCTGTCTACCACTATAGTATACTATATTTAAAATGGAATTCTAGTTAAGGTGAGTAATTTAAGGGGCCGGAATATAATCCTCAATAAGTCTTCTATCACTTTCATCTATATTTAATTCCACAAGGTAACTCAACGCTATAAGTTGATGGAATTTGTGAACTATTTTAATATAATCGGTGACTCCCGAACATTTTACCTTTTCGACTAATTGTGGTAACTTCTGTTCAACGTAAACTTCACCTAGCTTTATAGCTGACATTACATCTTGTGACTCCTGATTTTGTCCTTGTGACAAATAATGAATTGGTAGCGTTCTGCTGGGCCAATTAAGTAAATCATTTTCATCATCTGTCCTTAAAATGTTCTCTAAGTCCTTATTTATCTGGGAAATGACTCCGATTTGTTCTGAATACTTTCGAACAGTTGTCAAGTCCTTCTCATCAGTCGTCCCACACAATGAGCCGATTACACTGGCAAGAGAAGTTAATTTTCCCGATTTTAAGCGAACACTTTCTATGTAATCCTTTTCTGAATGAACATTTTTCAGAGGCTTCCCACTACTATAATTTAAAAAGTGATTAAGAATTGCTCTTTTTACTTTAACGCGATTCTTTTCAGGCATTGGTATACTAGTAATCCAATTATTACACAATACCATTAACCCTACCTCATTATTAACCACAATTGAGTTAAATACTGGTATATTCATTTGTTTCTTATCTCTTAAATTGTCAATCATTTCATAGCACATGATGAAAAGTTCAACAATTGCAGCTATCTTATTATTATTAATAAACTTATCCTTCCCTTTAAAAATACGATAATGAAGGATAGCGAGCTCTCCAAAGATAAAATTTCTTTTACTATTTAAACACTCTTTTACTAGAAACTTAAATTGCTGGTGTAAGTTATCAACTTCAAGTAAATTCATCATCTCTTTCATTATTTGCTGTCTGTTTACATTATGCAATCTACTACCCCATCCCGAAATAAAAATGATTATAGGATAAGTGTAATAAAAGACATCTGACCTAGCACCGAAATCCGCATTTCGTTTTACCGCAAATTGTTGCGGGTAAAAACTCCTTTTGTTGATATACAATTTAAAGTTGCTTAAAACAATCCAAATCTACTAAAAGGATAAAATCTAATATATACCTCTCCTATAATATTTGAAATAGGGAATGGTCCCACTTCTGTGCTATCGAGGCTATTATTCCTGTTGTCACCCATAAGGTATATGGCATCTTTAGGTACAACTACCGGTTCAAAGGAAATCGTCATCTCTTCTAATATAAACGACTCTTCCAATTTCTCTCCATTTCGATAGATACTTCCATTTCTACTTTCAATAAGGTCACCTGGTAAGCCAATCACTCTTTTAATCCAAAAACTAGTTTCTGTGCTATTGTCATTAAAAAGCTTCACGAGAGGATTGTCTATTATCTCATCTTTCAATGACCTCTCTCTCTCAAGCCGACTATCCACGATCACGATATCACCATAATCTGGCTTAGCAAGTTTATTAATCAATACTCTATCCTGATTAGGCTCATTACCTTCAAGAGTTGGTTCCATAGACTCCCCATTGACTGCGTAATGTTGTGTGATAAAAGTGGAAATTAGGAAGATGACTATAACTGCTATAAGAATACTTTTTACCCAATCAAACACTTCTTTTACTAATTTATTCATAATAGTTATTTTACCTTTCAGTTTATAGATATTCGTTTCTAGTAATATCTTATATTATATTTACTATCTATTTCCATAAAAACGTTTAATCTATCTTTGGAAGTTATTATAAATGGGTTACATTAGCAATATACAAGCATCTTACTATCCTTTAAAATTAAAGTATCATAATCTGAATTGATTAACTTACTTACAAATACTTTTGAAGATAGGGATTATAATGATGAGAGAATCTAGAGAAACATATATCATGAATTCACATAAAAGATGTCTTTTTGAACACCAATTGAATCCTTATGAATTTTCTGCCCCTAAAGAAAAGCTTACCAAAAGTATGCTCGAGCAAAAGAAGGGTGAGATTGAAGATATTACTTCTGTAGCAAGAAAATTTATGACAAAATTAATATCTGATTTAGCTGGGACAGCTGTTTTGATCGTTATTACTAATCATGAAGGATATATTATAGAAATTTACGGAGATGAGACCATAAAAGGTCAGATTGAATCATTAGGCTTAACCACCGGAATTAAACTAAAGGAAGACGAAGCAGGAACCAACAGTATTGAAATGGCACTAAAAATGAGGGAACCTGTACAACTCTTTGGAACAGATCATTTCTTTCATTATTTACACGAAAGTGCTTGTTTTTCTGTACCATTTTATTCTTCAGATAAGATAAGTGGGACGATTTCGGTCATGATGGCCTTGCAACAGTCAAGTGCTTTCCATTTGGGATTACTGCGGTCTGCTGTAGATTCCATTGAACGTGAGGTTGAAGTAAAGAAGCAGAATAAGAAATTATTAGTTTTGAATCAGGTATTGATTGAGAACAGCCGAAACGGGATCATTATAACGAATGATGCAGGAAAAATAGTTGAGATAAATCCTTATGCTGAGACAACTTTAGCCTGTAAAAAAGAAGATATCCTCAATCGTCCAGTTACTGAGTTAATGGTTATTGGCGAATATATGGGCACTGTTTTACGAAACAAAAAAAAGTATGAAAACATTGAAATATCGATCTCAAAAAGGATTTTTATGTTTGACTCTTTTCCAATCTATGATGAATCCAACCAAATCATTGGTGTATTTGGTCAGTTTAGAGATATTACAGAAAGATTAGAATTAGAAAGACAACTGATGGTAAGTGAGAAATTATCAGCAATAGGAAAAATAAGTGCGGGACTTGCTCATGAAATTAGAAATCCCCTCACGTCAATCATAGGGTTATTAGATTTACTTAAAAGAAATTTAAAAACAGATGACCATAGACAAAATGAATATTTCAGAATCATCTTCAGTGAATTAGAAAGAATAAAAAATCTAGTTCAGCAATTTGTAATGATGGCTAAACCTGAACAAAAAGAAATCGTAAAGACTAGTGTTGGCATAAATGAACTAATTGAAGATATTTTGACGTTAATGGAAAATGAATGGAGAAGTAAAAACATAAAGATTCATTACCAAGCTCTTTATAAAGATAAAGTTTATATCGACAAGGATAAAATAAAACAGGTCTTTTTAAATATTCTTCAGAATTCCTTTGAAGCTGTGGACTTTAATGGGAACATATCAATTGTTATCCAGCAGAGTAAACTTGAAAACGGGATTGAAGTAATAATAAGTGATGATGGAATAGGTATGGATAAAGATATGTTAGAAAAACTATCTACTCCCTTTTATTCGACTAAAAAATATGGCTTAGGTCTAGGATTATCTATGAGCTACAATTTGATAGAGTTGCATAAGGGAAGAATAAACGCAGAAAGTGAAAAAGGAAAAGGTACAACATTTACTATATGGTTGCCGCAATCACACGATTGCAATGTTTCTAACCAATAAAAAACCACCTCGGTCAATGAACTGCACTTCTAATTATGCAGATCATTGATATCGGGTGGTTTCTTTTTTAAAACAACATCTATTCAAATATTTTCGTTATAAAGTTATGTTTGAGAAGTGTTCCTGAGAGACGTATATCCTGCAGCACTTTGTCATAACCTTCCCTACAATAGCTTACATCTATCTCTGAATTGGAAGTATTGTCTATACAGACACCATGTTCAAACACACCGTCATGTGAAGCTAGATAATCAAAGTCATCTGAGTAAAAGCTATATTTTGTTGTTTCATAAGCAAAGCCAACGATTTTCTCTTTATTCGCATCTAAACTTGTTCCTAGTTGTATTAGTGGTTGGTTGATTCCGAGCAATACAGAAAGTGTTGGATAAATATCCATTTGGCTTCCAACTGATGTGTGTAATTCACCTTCCGTTTGACCTGGATGATGAATAATGAGTGGTACTTTAAAGCTTTCCTTTTTATCAAAGACAACTCCTGTTAAATCATAGATTTCTTCAGCATCACTTGGCACTGGTCCATAATGGTCACCATACATGACGAAAATTGTTTCATCCCATAAGCCTTCTTCTTTAAGTTTTTCAATAAATATACCTAGAGCCTCATCAAAATAGCGTACACTTTGCAAGTAGTTTCCTGTAGGAGTATCTTCAAAGTGTCCGGGTAATTGAAGGTATTGATATTGTTCAGGTAAAATAAAAGGACGATGCAAGGTTAATGTAACAAAAAAATTATAAAAGGGCTTTTGTTCTTGCTTATAAATGTCAATCATTTGGGTAAACATGCTCTCGTCAGAGATTCCCAATCCTATTATCTCATCTGAACGAATGCTAGAGTGTTCACTATGGTAAAACTCTTCATATCCCTGGGCATCGTAAGCAGCGAGGCGATTCCAAAACTCAGGGAGGTTACCATGTGTCGCACTTGTCGAGTACCCATTTTCCTTTAGTACATTTCCCAAAGACAAATAGTGATTGTCTGGATATCGCTTATATACACCTAGATGACTCATAGGGTATAAAGAATTATTGGCTACAAATTCCGCATCAGATGTGTTCCCTCTTCCAATTTGTAAGAAGGTATTGGGGTAGTAATGACTTGTGTTTATCAATTCATCTATATTAGGTGTGATTGATTCTCCTTCAATCTTCAGACCCACCGGAAAGGTGTTAAGAGATTCGGCTTGCACAACAATTAAATTTTTCCCTTTATACTTCCCGAATTCCGGCAAACTCTTTTGTTCTTCGAACTTTTGTTCAAGCGCTCCCCTTACCTCTTTCAGTGTTTCCCCTTTAAGGAATGTTTCTGCTATATAAAATTTATCATAAAGTGTTCTAAAGACATCATTTACATGGGCTGGTACCACCCCTGTTAAGGATACTTTATATTGGTCCGAGTAGGTAAATTTAAAAGAAGTAAAAGAAATTACAAGTAGCAGGAGAATTCCTGGAAGTAACATATAACGCTTTGTTTTCACGACTGGCCGCTTTATTAAGAATAAAATAAGCAGGAGAATCGGAATATCAATGAAATATACAACATCACTCCAGGTTAACAACGAAAGAACAGAATCATGAACCGTTCTTAATTGTCCCGCTACTGCCACCAATTCAATTCGTAAGATCGCATGATAATACCTTTGATATACAACGTCTGCATAATGTAGGCATGAAACTAAAATATAAAAAATGGCAGCCATATAATTTGTGAACTTATGATTTGATAACAAGCCTACTGTTACTAATCCTATACTCAACGAGGATAATAACAGAAGGAGGATATGTGGTTCCATTTCCATTTCTCTAATGAAAATTAGTGTTTTAATTAACCACCCGAATGTGAAAAGAGCAATAAGTAACAGATATATACTTTTTTGTTTATTATCAAATGGGATCCTTAGCAATACATCACTTCCTAGACTTAATATTACGTTTTTGATTGTTCAAACCGTCCATGACAGTAATGACTGCTCAAAAAAACTTCTTACCATTAACTATTCCCTTTTATTCATATATCATAATCCCCTATTTAAAGTCACTGGTATATTCATACAAGGTTACTAATGGTAAGTATTAGTCAATAAATACTAAGGATATACAACAGCTCTGATCCACTTATAAAATAAAACCAAAAAGAACCATCTCATCCAGACTTGGAAATGGTTCTTGTGAAAAAGATATTATTTTAACGATAGTACTATTAAAAATGTAACCCCATCCTTTGAGTTTGAGTATAATTCAATTGTTCCCCCATGATTTTCTATTATTTGCTGAACAATTGTCAGTCCCAGTCCCGTACCAGTTTCTTTACAGGTAACGAAAGGTTCAAATAACTTTTCTTGTATCTCAACAGGTATCCCTGATCCAGTATCCTTTATAAAAAGGCAGTACTTATCATCTTCAATACAAGATTCAATCTTTATCTCACCAAACTCACCCATTGCTTCACAGCTATTTCTTATAAGATTGTATAGAACTTGAGTTATTTGTCTTGAATCTAGTAGCAATGGCTCAGGATGTAGTTTCACTTGAAATTGAATATTCTTAGTGTCTTGTGACTGATTATATAATGGTAAAATCTCGTTAAGTATATCCTCAATATAAGCTTCCTTCAATAAAGGTGCCCCAGGCTTTGCCAATAATAGCATATCGTCTACAATAGCATTCATCCTATCCAGTTCTTTCAACATAAGAGAAACTTGCCATTCTTTCGCTTCTGATTTTTCCTCTAAAACGGATAAAAAGCCACTGATAACGGTTAAGGGATTTCGGATTTCATGGGCCGCTCTTGCCACAACCCCTCGAAGAACAGCTTCCTTTTCGGACTCCCACATTCTCTTATTACGCTCTTCTTCTTCAGTAACATCAATAAAATGAAAAATTCTCCCCATTAAATGGTCATCGGATTTGATCATTGGTGATTGAGAAACGAGTAAAATACGATAACTACCATCTGAGCTTTTATATATTAATTTTACATTCTGAAACATTTCATCTGAGGATAAAAGATTCCAAAACACTTCATTCTCTTTCCCAGTCGGTTTATCGACTACTCTTTTCACATCATGACAATCTACTTGTAATATCTTTTTCGCTGACACATTCAGAGAATAGACAGAGTTTTTTGCTTCAAATGTAATAATTCCAACTGGTAAAGACTCTAAAATATACGTAAGTCTTTTTTTAACGTTTACTATTTTCTTATATCGTTTACTAGATCGTAGTAACAAAAGGGAAAAGGCTAAAACTGTGAAGGGGAAAATGATAGGAACTAAGATGGTGTAGGTTTCGAAAAGCATATTAATAAAAATGGCTAACAATACTAAGCAATCCAATTGATATTTCCTTCATATTTTGCCCCTCCAAAAAAACACATTTTTCTACATTTTACTCTATTTTTCATATCTCTGAATTTTTGGTTACAGGCCAAAATCCTTACATAATCACTCATTTACTCCTATTTTCTCTTGAATTTATAGTAAAATATAAATATAGGCATATTTTCTTATTGTTTGTAATAATATGTAATCTATTTAGGTATTTTAGCATTTGTGATAGTTGATGGAATGTTAACAACAACCAGAACAAAATTTCTAATTTAGTTTTACTATTACACTCTAACTCAGGAGAAAAACAAAATAAAAAGAACCATCTCTTCCATCTTTGGAAAACTGGTTCTTGTGCTTATTACGGTATAAAACATCTTTTTTCGTTTTCGTTTTTCTGGAACGCAAGTCAACAAGTGCAAAGGGACTTCTACTTAATTCAGGGTTTCTCCTACCTTCTCGTTCCATTTTTTTACGCAATTTTTTTGCATTTGATTTGGCCATCTTAAATCACCTCAATTTGGATTTATAAAGATATTATAAGGCTTTTTTGGAAAAAGAAAAAGACACTTCATACAGTTGGGTTGGTAATATTTCAAAAAAGACGGTACCAGTATTCCTCTTCAACATTGAAACACTAGCACACGTTTCTTGTGTTTGCTTCGTTTAGCGAAACAAACAAACACGAGATCAGTCCCCGTGTTCCGCCCAATGTCACATTCCAAAAAAAAAGCGAGTTTTCACTATCAAAAGTGAGAACTCGCTTTTTTTGTTTAAATCAACACGGTGGGAAGTTGGACCCTTCCCTCGGTCTCAGTTAAGAACCTATTACAGTCTTCTAATTTTAGAGGTCGACTCATAAGATAACCTTGTACTTCATCACAATCTATGCTTTTAAGAAATGCTTTTTGATTTTCTGTTTCTACACCTTCTGCAATGACTTTAAAGTTTAATCCTTTAGCCATCATTACAATTAGTTTCACAATTGTGTCATTTTTATTGCTAGTATTCAATAAAGAAATAAAAGAGCGATCGATTTTTATCCGGTCGATTGGTAGCTTACTCATGTATTGCAACGAAGAATACCCCGTTCCAAAATCGTCCATGGCAATGTGAAAGCCCATTTCTTTTAATTTAGATAACTTTGAAATTGTATTTTCTATAAAACCTATGGCAACACTTTCGGTAATTTCTAATTCAATACAAGTTGCCTTTGCTTCCGTTTCTGCAAGAATCTTAGCAACTGAATCAATAAAATCACTCTGTTGAAATTGTAATGAAGAAATATTTACAGCAATTCTTATTCTAGCAAAACCTTGCTTTTCCCATACGACAGATTGTTTACAGGCTTCCCTTAAAACCCATTCTCCTATTGGAAGAATCAATCCTGTTTCCTCTGCGATTGGTATAAAGTCTGATGGGGGAACATATCCTTGGCTTGCAGTATTCCATCTAAGTAAGGCTTCCATTCCTATTAACTGGCCCTTCTCTAACATAAACTGAGGCTGATAGTGCAATTCAAACTCTTCCCTCTCAATCGCTTTCCTTAAGGAATTTTCTATCGTTAATTGAGATTCATTATCCATTGATTCATTATATATCGTATAGTGGTTCTTTCCACTGTCCTTTACTTTGTACATTGCAGTATCTGCTTTCATAAGGAGGGCTTCAAAGTTCTCTCCATGATCTGGATAAATCGAAACTCCTATACTAGGTGTGATATGTAAATCAACACCTTGAATATCATAAACTTCTCGAAGGACATTTAATATCACATTCACTTTTTTATCGATCTTAGCGTGGTTGACGTTTTCAAGTAATACCGCAAATTCATCACCACCGATGCGACAAACTAGCTCATTTGGTTGCTTAATATCAGTTAGCCTATTACCTACTTCTTTTAATAATAAGTCTCCGTATGAATGTCCGAGACTATCATTAATTTGTTTAAAACGATCTAAGTCTAGTAAAAGGAATGCTATTTTTTTCCCTTTCTTAGGATTAGCATTTACGATTGCTTGCCTCAACCTTTTTTCGATATATCGTCTATTAGGTAGACCCGTCACGACATCATGGAAGGCAAGATGCTCCATTGTATTAATCGTTTCTACTAACCGATCTGTTCTCTCTTTAACTTTTACCTCTAATGCTTCATTAAGGTTATTAAGATCAGTTACTAATTTATCATTGTCTAGTAGTGTAAACACCTGTCTTAGTATAACGAGTAAGATACTTATGAATAAGCCTACTATAATAGGTGTACTATGGCTAATTTCAGAAATAACATAAATGGACAGTAATATAACACCTACGTAAGGAAAGCTGTGCTTTACAAAAAGACTTCGTTTAGTACCTATATTCACGAAAGTCATACTTCCCTGCTTTGATAATGATTCCTGGTGAAGCCCTGCTAAACCGATGACAAAAAGAGAAAGAATCCATAGTGGCTCAGATAGACTTCCCACAGAATAAATATTTTTTACAGTTAAGTATGAAAAATTCAAATCAGCTATAACTTGAATTAATAGTCCAGCAACCAATAGATAAGAAGTACTCTTCGTAAAAAATGTATTGGAAGCGATAATAAGACTTAGAACACCCGCTAAAACACCTAAATCAAACACTGGGTATAGTAAATCGATAATAGAAAAAGCATGTTTAGCATTAGTAAGTAAAGGACCCATGATAAAATGTGAAATAAAGGTTGCTGCTACTGACATTACGATTAGTATGTCAAATAAAAAACGTATAGTTAGTAAATTATTTTTCTTCATGACATTCATCATGAATAACAGCGCTAAAAAATAGAACACATTCTGAAAGATCCAAAATACCTTTGGAAGAAGAGCTAACTCAGCAGAAACGTCCAATGTAATAAAGTAATAAAATGCCCATACCAATATACCCATTAAATAGCTTAAAATACCTAATGCTAGAAAAAGCCAAAACTTCCTTGCCTTCCCTTTGTCTTTATTAAAAGTGATCACTAGCCAACTAAAGGCTGTGACGCAAGCAACGATTTGGAATAATGCAATGCCCCAGTCCAAATACAATTGGTTCGTTTCAAATAAATAGTTCCATATAAGATTTAGCACGATAAAACTAGCTATAAATATGTATGCAACTTTCTTGTCATTAAACATAGCTTTCTCCTAACTATTAATAAGGGGTCTTTCGTATTCTAATTCAACGTTAACCAACCGCTGATAATTATCTTTTGCTGAGTAGATAGCGCGCGGGTACATAATGGTAGGTATAACATGGTCTCCTTTATAATAGATTGGGTCCCCTACAGACTCTAATGGGATCTTATAGACATTTTTTAGGGCCTTATAAAAAATTCTTTCTAAAAGAACAACACAATATTCGATTCCTTTAGACTCTGTATAACTCACATATAACTTAATTAACCTCTCAAGATTTTTCCCACGATATTGCTTCAGTATAGCAACCTTGTCTATCTCTACTACTTTTTCTGGATTAGTAACAATACTAGCTATCTCATTAAAAGGAAACACAGTATTTATGTTATTTTCATTACTAATAGTATAAGGTTTAAATTCGATTGTACCAACATTTGTTTTATCTGTATTCTGAATAATATATTTATCCGATTTGTCTGAAGAGGGGTCTAGCATATAGCCTTTTTCAAGCCAACAATCCATCCATATTTGATTAAATGAATTTAAATCTGCTATTTTTTCTACTTTAATAAAAATGGCCTACACTCCCAATCCTGTTAATTTATAAATCTATTAAGACTTAACTTTTCCTGAATAAGACATTCAATAAAATGCTTTTATATATGTATATGGATAAACTTTAACTTTTGTGGATTATATAGGGATGTTATTATTTATACTAATTACTATTATAACAAACAAACGGACTATAAAATAACAAAGTTATACAAATTATTCATTTATTATACATTTTTCCCTATTATATCCTTTGAGAGTTCTTGCTCACGGACATAGCTTTTATGAAAAGTTCACATTTGTCTTTGATATCGCTTTTCAGAGACAATTCCCTCATCACACAGTTCAAAAGTGTCCTTGATAGCGCTCCTCAAAGACATTTCCCTCATCATACAATTCAAAAGTGTCCTTGATATCACTCCTCAAAGACATATCCCTCATCACACAGTTCAAAAGTGTCCTTGATATCGCTCCTCAAAGACATCTCCCTCTACATATACTTCAAAAGTGTCCTTGATATATTAAAACCCTTGATTTACTAGATATTCCACCATTACCAGTTATCTTTACTATATCCTCACTTAATATTTCCATAGTCTAATAGAAGAGTAATTTTTTAAGGAGGAATTTTAGTGGGGAGAAAAAATATTTATCTGTCTATTGTAGTGATGCTACTTTTATCTATAGTTTCACCCATTCAATCAAGTGCATCTTCAAATGTGGAAAGACTGATCACAGAGGCTGAGAAGCATGCCGGTGCCCTTAAATGGCAAATTTCCGTAGAACATACGAAGGAAATTAAATATCCAGATATGAAAATCTTTAACCAGACAAAGGATGCCTACATAAAAGCAAAAGCAGCTGCTGGGCAGTTGACTGGTTCAGAAAAAACGAAATTAGAAACACGCCTAGAAAACAACGCGGGTATTCATTATAAGCGTGCAATGGGGTACATTGATGCCATTACATCTGGAAAGAAAATTGTAAATAAAGCAGATGAGTATGCAATACTTTATGCAAATGACCCTATAGGTGAGGTTACAGAGCAAGCCTACCATGATTTGTCAGCGGAAATTAGAAAACAAGCCATCCTTCTATATCGAGTGTATGGTTATTCAACAAGACAAGCCATCTTAAGCACGTTCAAAACGCCTGGTGAAACAGAATTGGAAAAAACGAAGTACGGTGTCTCTGCAAAAATGAAGTTAGATGAGGTAGAAGATCAGATTAACAGGAGAGTTTGGCATGAAAACATTGACCCTTCTATTGAACAATTCTTTATCTTACTAAATGAGGTAGAAACAGAAGTAGCTGGCCAGGCATTGTATGAAAGATACTATTATATGATGAGAAATGTAACATCTTTTATTATTCAAGAACATGAAATTACGGAAATGATCAATGCTTCAAATGAGGCGTACAATAACAAGGATTTAGAAGATTTTTCAGCTACTATTCATTCTGAATATCCAAACAGAGAAGAGTATCTTCAAAACGTTAGTGAGATGTTTAAAACTTATGATATCCACTATGAAACAGTCGAAGTAGAATTAATCTCTTATCTTTATCATGAAGCAGTTGTGAGACATGTTGAAACGGTGAAGAATCTTAATCAAGCAGACTTTACAGATTCCATTAGTGAAAAGATTTATATTATTAAACTTGAGGATAATCAGTGGAAGTATGTGGATGGGTTTTTAGTTGAATCTAGTCCACTAATTCAATAAATGTTGAACAGGGGAAGGACAAAATGTCCTTCCTTTTTAAAGTATATACACCTGTAAGCGTCTCCGTTTCCCCTACCCTTAATTGGAAATCGGTGTTTTCTTTTCCTAAATGTAGTTAGGATGTCTCCAATTAGCAGATAGCTGGAAAAATCAAGGTAATAGTAGTTCCCACATTTTCTTCACTTTCCACCTGTATCTTTCCATTATGATTTTCGATGATTTTGTAACTTACCATAAGTCCTAGTCCGTTCCCATTTTCCTTCGTGGTAAAGAAGGGTTCTCTTAGTTTCATAAGATTCTCTTCAGGTATCCCTATTCCCTCATCTTTAAAATGAATAAACACCTCCGTATCCGTCACAGAAACTGATATAGAGATAATCCCTCCCTGAGGCATGGCTTCAATTGAATTTTTCACTAAATTGAGGAAGACTTGCTTCATTAGGTTTTCTTCACAATCTATCTTTATATTAGAAGCTTCACATTTGATTGATAGTCTAACTTTATTGCTAGTTAGTTCTGATTCTAGAAGCTTGACAACCTTATTTATAATTGGAAGTAAAGCTGTTGGTTTTCGTTCAATAACGTGGGGCTTCGATAAGACCATGAACTCCCCTACCATAAAGTTAATTCGGTCAATCTCCTCATTGATAAGCTGAAAATATTCCATCTTTTTAAGATCATCCTCATAACGCGATAAAAATTGGATAAAACCCTTTATCGTAGTTAATGGATTTCTGATTTCATGTGCAATACCTGCGGACAGGTCTCCAATAGCCGATAATTTTTCGGACCTAAATAATAAGTCTTCTGCTTTTTTGCGCGCAGTAATGTCATGCCAAATGGACACAAATTGATAAGGTTTTCCTGAGTCATCCAAAATCGGAACAATGGTTGTTGAAACCCAATAACAACTACCATCTTTCGCTTTGTTTTTAATATCGCCCTTCCAGACATTCCCTTGACTAATCGTAGTCCAAAGATCCTTAAAGAATTCCTTTGAATGATAATTAGAGTTAAAAACTCGAAAGTCACTACCAAGTAAGTCCTCACGGCTAAACCTTGATAGTTTACAAAACATATCACTCACAAATGTAATTTTACCTACAGTGTCTGAGATCACCATAATAGAAGATTCCGTGAGTAGCTGCTTAATATCTAACAACGTATTATTATTTGAAAATGTTAGCTGTTCTAGCATTTTCTTTACTGTTTCTTCTGTTTGTTTCCGATTGGTTATATCTGTTTGAATAGATACATATTGATGTGGCTCTCCTGCTTCGTTAAGAAAAGGTACAATGGTTGCATACACCCAGAAATAGGTTCCGTCCTTTGCTTTATTCTTGATTTCCCCTTTCCACACCTCTCCCCGACGAATGGTATTCCAGAGATCTTTAAAAAACTCATCTGTATGGTGATTAGCAATTACCTTCCGTTGACTTTGTCCAATTAATTCATCTTGGTCATACTTAGATTTTTCATAAAACATTTCATTTGCATATGTAATCAAACCTGTTTTATCTGTAATTGTAATAATAGTTGTGGTATCTACTGCCGTAATAATCTCAGCTAATGACTTAATAGAACTCGTCTTGTACACTTGTCAACCTTCCTTTAGTAACCATTAATGACTTATATAATGTCTATAATTTTACCTGATGAATTCTATCTTCAGTTAAAATCCGTTAATATTGGGATAAGATTTCCTTATGATGAGATTTTGTCCCAAAATGTTTCTATTTTTCTTGTATAATAGATTTGAAAGATCATACAACTTCGGGAGGGTAGCACAACAATGGATCTACATATTAAAACAAGATTAAGTAAAGCATTGGCAGATACCTCTATTACAGTTACTGAACTAAGTAAAACACTGGAAATTAATCGTTCCACCCTAAATAAGTTTTTGAATGGGGAAAGAGTCCTCGGCCTTGAAGAGCTTCTAAAGGTTCTAGATTTCCTTATTCCAATATACAGTGAAAGATACAATTTATTAAAAGCAATATCGTTAGAATACAAGACGATTCAACCATTAAAAACGATGCTTGAAATCGCAAGGTTAAATCGAGACCCTTCTTTCGAGAAGGAGATTATAAGTATTATTCGAAAAGCGTCAAAACAAAAAGACCGTGAATGGGCTGACTTTTACGAAATCTTCTCAAATTATCGTGAAGGTAAGGTAGATGGAGAGCAGTTTTATAGCGAAGTCATTTCATTCAAAACTCAATCAGAAGAACTACAAGCGTATCGTCAATATACAATTGCATTTTACTATCTAGTTATTGAAATGAATCCAGTAAAAGCAAAACTTCAATTAGAAAAGTGTAAAGATGCTATTTTCAATTTACCTGAAACTCTATTAAAAAAATGCTTTAAATATAAATGGTATGATCAAATGGGTACCCTGGTGATGAAAGTTGGTACACCAACGGAAGAGACTTTAGAGGAAGCAAGAAACTATTTCAAAAAAGCACTTGAACATTCGATACTTGATTTTACGAACTATCTAACTCGCTATAATATTGGTACTACCTATCAATATAATCAGCCGATGAAGTTTTATGAAATATTAAATGATGCATTAGAGTTTATAAAAAAGCATGGTATTACGATCCCTCATGAAGGATTTTACCGATCCGTGTTTTTACCCTTATGCCTTGTACAAGCTGAGGAATATGACAGAGTTGAAATTAATTCATTACACATCCTACCTAAAGCTCTCTATTACTCACAAAAAGGGAAGATTGAGGAGCTGCAAAATCTAATTGAAAATGCGGACAAAGAGGTTAGTGAAAATAGCTTTATTCAATATTGTCTAGGTTCTGTTAAAAAAGATATCCCGTTGCTTCTTAAATCCTTTGTGCAGTGTATTGAAGAATATGACCTCTTAACAGCACGATACCCAATGAACGAATTGCTATCGATGGGCTTTACACAAGACATGCTCGAATCAATCATCCAATTAAAATTCAACCAAGGTAGACTACAAATGTTCCACTAATTCTACAAAAGCCTTTTCCGGAAACACTGGGACGGTTCTAGACCCCTGAAAAAGTCCCTTTGTTTCCAAAAAACACGAATACTTCAAGATTCCCCACATTCCAACCAGCCCACCTCCTTCATACGTTACATACTCCCTAGAGATACGAAACATACGGGCCCTTCTCTCCTTTGAATACGTCATTTTCTCCTGTTCGATATGCTTTAAAGAATCGTTTATCTTAAAGCTACCGGCGGAATAAATAGGTAGCGCGCTTCCTTTAAGGAAGTATCTAGATGGAAATTAAGCAAATGACGTTTGAAGAAATAGTTGAACAGCACCAGCCTCTTGTGTTGAAAATCATAAATTCTCTATGTATTTATAAGGAACGCGATGTCTATCTTCAGATTGGACTTGTTGCTTTGTGGGAAGCACAGAAAAGATACAATCCAGATATGGGGGCCTTTTCGACGTTTGCCTATATAACAATAAAGGGAAGGATACAAACTTTTCTGACGAAGGAAACTACTTATTATGATCGTCATCAAGGGGTGAAAAAGGAAAGTTATTTTGATATCGTTGATGAGAGGTCTAGTATTTTACTAAATGAGGATATTCTTGAGATCTATTGCTCGGAGTTATCTGAGAACCAACGAAAGTGGGTAAAGGGTAAAATCATCGAGGACAAAACAAGTAAGGAGATTGCTTTAGAACATGGGGTTTCACTGGAAAAAGTTAAATCATGGAGACGCGAAGCAGTAAAGAAACTTCGAAAGACAATGATAAATACACTTAGCTAGAGGTTTTTAGTAGGTAGAGTAATAAAAACTCTGCCTATTTTTGTGCATAAAAAGAGAACCAGGTGAGTTAACCATCTCTCCTGATTCCCCAAAGTCACACAGTCCTTTTCATCTGCGTCGGTTCTTCCAACACTCTCACCGGCAGGGTTTGAATCGATTCTATGACACTATCAAGCTTCGTTTCAATACGATGCAAGAGATAAAATGTCACTAGAATCGGAAAACCTACTTCTTGAATGAATGGTAACCATTGCTCCATAAAAAATCCTCCTTCATTGTTATAAAGAAGGGCCAACCCTCGAAAAGAAAGTTGGCCCTATCACTTATGCTAATTCAACATCTACCACATTACGCTCAACTACGCGTGCGCCATGTTTTGCAACAAATCCACCACCTGAAGTGATGAATACATCATTAGTAATAATCGTATCCATTGCAGCTGCTAGTGCGATTGGATCAACTGGCTCGATTGGGTTTTCAATTGTAACTCTCGCAACTTTACCTTCTAAGTTCGTAAACTGCATCTCTAACACCTTCGCCATACATCTCTACCTCCTTTCTCTCTTATTTTTCACTCATTACGCTCCTAAAATGAAAGAGTCGTTTTTCTCGATTGTGTGAAGTGATAACGTTTGTAGACTTGCGATTGCATTCGCTACTGCAAAAAGCTGATCTGCTGTTGCTTTTGAATTGATGTTGTTGTAGCTTTTTCCTTTTAATAGCGGCTTACCTTCACTGTCAACGCCAGTTTCTAACACTAATCGAAGTTGTACATCTTGTAAGTATGTTTGTGCCATGTCTCTCACCTCCTTTCGCCCTAATTATATGGACGAGGGGAGTAAAAGGGGGCGTGAGTTTTATATTTTTTTTAAAAAAATTCTCAATCCTACAAATTTGTCCAAAATGTGACAGAAACACAGAACTATAAAAATTTTATACATTCCTATGCCCCCTTTTATACCACTCACTTATATAACTACTGCGAAAGGGTGGTGCAGGAATATGAATTTTAAATCTGCAGGTACAGAAAGCTTTAAGGAGCTTTCACAGTTTAGTAGTTTAGACGAGTTTAACAGTCATATTGAAATGTGGATGGTTGCGCATAAGCGCGAGTTTTCGAAGGGGGAATTAGCAGGGTTCAAGAGGTTAGTTCGTTTTACAGCAAAGTATCCTGGTGTGTGTAATGCGAAAATAGCTACCGTCTTAAAAGCGATTCATGAAGATTACAATGGACAAGGTATATCACGATCTACATTTAAAAGGATGATTCAAAAGGCAATCAAGTTGGGAATCTTTTGTGTATATGAAACGGAGCGTAAGAATGGATCACAGTCTAGTAATTTATATATTTTTAATCGTTTCCAACAAAATGAACCACCTAAAGTGGAAAAAGTGAACCACCCTGAAACTAGCAATCTTTCTGAAACTAACCAAAATAATATAACTACACGTAATGACGCGGAGCTGGATTACACCTATACGAATGACAGTGTTCCTAAACCTTTTGTGAATCTAGTGAAATCCTTTTTCCAAGATGCCAAGACAATCGAAGAATATTGGAAAATGACAAGCATAGCTGCGTATCAAAGTAATCGTGAAAAAGAACAAGAGACTGTACTTGAGCTTTCTATTGATTCCTTTAAGCAAATGATACGAAAAACGAAGCTATTTAAGGTTCATAATCCAATTGCGTATTACTATGGGGTTTTAACGAAAAAGATGGATGAATTGTATTTTGAGGAGTTATATGAGTTTGAGAATGATATAAACAGTGGGGGTATAAATGAACTTTCTCAGGATCATCCAAATTATTCTGATCTTACTCTTATGAGAGATTTGCTATTTTAGTTTGTTGAATTAGTAATGTTATTAGTTAGTGCCTTTCTACGAATTAATAAGGGGACAAATAAGAACGGCCTTGAACTCCCGATGAACGAATCCTATCACACCTTACAAAAGCAAATGCAACGAACAGGGGACTGTGTCTTAAAGTTTACAAAGCCGTTTCAGGAGATGGTGGTGTATCCTTATCAGAGGGTGTAGTACCTATGAATCTATTGGACCCTCAACTGTCCGTGATATATGACCTTTTCTAGTAATGTAGACATTTCAATTGTTAGGACAAAGTGTTATAGTACCTAATCATATTATTCACACTTTCTAAGTCTTCTCTCGTACTACACGACTCAACTAACTGTTTAATATTTTCTAATACTATAATCTGCTCTTCATACTTTGACTGCTTTTTATTTCTAGTTGCAACGTTTGTCTTTTTATCTGGGTTAGTTAAAATTAGCATTAGTAGCCGGTTTTTTGTTCTTAAAATTTCGTTTATAACATTTAAGAGCTTAGCCTTACCTTCATTATTAAAAAATAGTACTTTGTTCATAATATATTTTCCTTTCATGTATTTAAATCACCGGGACGTTTCTGCCGTTCCCCTTAAAATAGAGTGATAGAAACATCAGACTACCGTCCCAGTGTTTTTCATGGTAATTCCTAAATGAAAAATAAGTAAAATAGAGTGATCGACAGAAAGCATGTTCAGAAACCGGAAATAAATGAGTGAGAGTGTGGGCCTCACCATGGGCCTCACCATATTCTCCATCTATTTTTCGTGTTCATTAATAAATATGTATTTTGCGTTGATTTCAGGTAGAGATACACTATGCCCTAAAACTGCCGTGTAAGTTTTTAGACCTTGGACTGTTCCCCATATAGTTATGATGTCATTTTCGAGAATACGGTCTTCTCCATTCGACCGTTCATAATTTATGTATAGACCGTCACTCCAGATACCATATTCATCTCTACTAACATCAACGAGTAATGTCACTTTATTTCCCATTTCTGTTACGTAACTAACCTTACCTATGTACTCTACTCTTAAAGATTTGTGCTTATCTGGATTTCTAGCTAAATCTAAATATGGAATTTCCTTAGCCGAACTTATAAATTGTTCCCTAGTCTCTGTAACTGCCGGTGTACTCACAGGTACTGCATTTGTTTTTATACCAATTTGATTTTCATTAGAAGTAACATCATTTGTTGGACTTGTAGATATTGCTAAGAGAAAAAGCAAGATTACTGATGAACCACAATAGGCTAAAACCCTTCGTCGTGATCTATGAAAGACAGATTGGGGATTTACCAATCCAAAAAATAAGAGAATTAAGGATATAATAAATAGTAATAAGAAAAACACTGATGTTTTGTCTTGTGAAACTACAAGCCCTATACCAAATACTAGAGAAACAAATCCAATCAGTACAAACATTAGAATCCTCATTACCAACGCAAATGGACTTAATTTTACTGATGGAGCAGTTAAAGTAGTTGTTCTAATAGGTGTCTCTGATCTATTATTACCACCTACAAATTTTTTTTGAATATAGCTATAAACTTCTTCTTTCTTTTGCTCTTTTTCAATTTTCTCCATCTGCCTTCTAAATCGTTTTTGATTTTGATTCAACTAGGATATCCACCTCCTCTATCGATCTGGTAACTATCATTTTAAAAGCTTAATTTCCAAGTACTAGTATTCGACAAAATACTTATACAGCCTTCCTTTTTCTAACAAATTAGTACATTATTGTAGTTTCACTCACTCTACTAGGGGGGGATAGCTGTTAATGAAGCATCTCTACTACTTCTATAACCATCCCTCTGCTTTTCAAGTGAAACAAGGTTTTTCGGTAGTGATAGGCATGCAAACTAAATCTAACAAATAGCGAAAAAAACTACCCTACATATCTTAAAGAGGAAATTTGTTAACATTTTAGTGCTTTAGACCTTCCTTTCCAAAAGGTTCTCTATTATAGTTGTACTATAATTTGGAAGAGTAGGTTAAATTTGTGAAAAAAATTAGTATTTTATTAGTTTTACTAATGATTACATCTGGTATTTACAGTCCATCAACTATAGCAGAAAAATATGATGAAAATTTCTGTGATCAGTTTGAAGGTGTAAAGAAAATAATGTGGGAAGGGCTAGAATTAAGATTCGGACAAATTGAAAAACCTATAATCGAGAAGGACACTCCATTATTTAAATTAGATGGTGATAAAAAAGTATTTTCAAGAACACTAAGGGCTGGAGAATTTTATCGTATCTATTCTTTTAAACCAGGAATGCTAGATGTTGGTGGTGGCTATTTTGTTGATCGAGATCAAGATTTACGTATAAAACACCAAGTAAAACAAAATTGGCTGCTGTAGCATTTATTAATATGAAACAACCTTCGGGAGATCAAGTTCAAGACCATGGAGTCATTCTTGATTTGACAAAAAGTATCATTAGCTTTCAAGGTATCCCTACTGGTGGATTTCTAGCTTACGATATTGAAAGCAAAAAACATGCTCATATTCCAACTTATACTCTGACAGCTGCAGGTGATTATTATGCAAGCAAGAACGCTATTTTTGTAGAAGAATATGATTCTACTGTAAAAGGGAATACAATGAATCGCTATAATGTTCAACGTATAAACATAGAGGAACCAAAGGGGATTAATAAGGTCCTTGAAAAAGTTCATCAATTTGCTGTAGAAGGAAATTATCTCAAAGTAGATACATAACTTTAACTAAAAGAAAGTGGCACAGCAGTTTCATTTATTACTTTTCTATTAACAGCGGGATTCGGAAAAATTCTTTTAAACGTTTTAGATAGATGATAAATTATCCCTATGCCCCCTAAAACTACACATAATATATATAATATAAGGCTAAATTTGCAAGTTGGTAAGCTTAGTACCTCTAGTTGAGCATCTTGGGCTAAGGGAGGTAAAATGGAAGGAACCATTTACATCTATACCTGCAACAGAAAGCATTCCATCATCATATTAGAGCTGTTTGTCCACTTTTGAGGATTTCGATGCACAGGTAAGACTATTTTTCTTTTGCTCTGTGAGAGATAGGTTTATAACAATCTTCTGTTCCGACACAAATAGAAATCCGCAATAGGATTCCCTAAAAACCATACCAAAATGAAACTCACTTTTTGTAGGTCACAAAAGGTTTCCCTTTCACACAATAAAATAAGTAAAGATTCTAGGTATAGAGTCTTTAGGCAAGACTTTATAACTAGAATCTTTAATTTCATTCAAAAAAGTAGAGATAGTTAGGTTACTTCAAACGCATTCCTTTTAATCTCTACTTAAATGTAAATCTTGTTGATAATTTTAAAACAATCCCAAAATCCTTTTACTTTTTATCTGTTCAGGAAACTCTTTCAATATACTTTTACCTCCCAACGATAACTCTGCATTCTCTTGAAATAGATAGACAACACTCATACCAAACTCTTTCTCAACCAATCCATACGCTTCTCTCATTTTAAACGATCGACCTGTAAGATTATGAGCATCACTCGCCACAAAGTGTGTAAGATTCGCTTCTATTAATTGCAGTGAAAACTTCTTTATCTTCTTCCCAAAGTAGCCAGCTAAACTAGCAGCTGTCACTTGAGTACATGCTCCCTTTTTCACAAACTGGTATAACTTATCAGGATTCTCAATGATTTCCTGATTTCGTTCAGGATGTACAATGATCGGTGTGATTCCATTAATTTGCAAATCAAATAGTAACTTCTCTGTATATCTAGGGACATGGTTGGATGGTAACTCAATAAGCATGTATTTCCCTGCATCATTTAATGTAAGTACTTGACCGTTATTGTAGTCTTCTAGTAAATCACCGTAAATTCGTGGTTCTTGACCTGGTAGGATGGTTAGTGGGATTTGTTTTTCTTGTATAACTTTGTTTAGTCTAGCAACCTTATTTATGATCTCTTGTTTATAATTTACGTACTTCCCATTAAAATGGGGCGTTGCAATGATTGTTGTAATTCCTTCATCCACTGCAGCCTTCGCCATTTCAATGCTATCATTTAGGTCTTTCGCACCATCATCTACTCCATAGAGGATATGGCTATGAATATCTATCATTCTGTCAAAATCCCCCTCAAGTAACATATTTCGTTACTTTTCTCATATTATCATAGAATAATAAAGGAAAAATGGGTGTACTTTGTCGAATCATGACTTTTTTCACCCGCTTCACCCTTTTTTTTACAATTTATTTATTTTGCACCATAATAATAGTAATATTGGCTATCTTTCATCTTCTTATTATTTAGTACAACACCTAGTATCTTACCCTTGGCATTAACAAGAAGTTCTTTCGCTTTTATTGCTGCCTCATTCTCAGTTGTTCCACTTGACACAACTAAGACAATTCCATCACTTTTGTTCGCAAGAATTTGGGCATCTGTTACAGCAAGAACAGGTGGTGTATCAAAAATGACCATATCAAATTCTTCAAATACTTGGTTCCCTAACTGTTCCATTGAACGTGATCCAAGTAATTCAGCTGGATTTGGAGGAATTGGTCCACTTGGCAAAACATATAAATTTTCTTGGTGCGTTTCTCTAACAGCCATTGGTAGTGTTGTTTGCTTTAAAAGAACATTTGTTAATCCAACATTATTATCAACTCTAAATGTATAATGAGCCGTTGGCTTTCTTAAATCCGCATCGATTAACAGTACTTTTTTCCCTTGCTGTGCAAATACTACAGCGATATTAGCTGTTGTTGTTGATTTTCCTTCACCAGGACCAGCAGAAGTTACCATTAATGAGCGAATCTCTTGGTCAACTGTCGAAAACTGGATGTTGGTACGAATCGTACGGTATTGTTCAGAAATAGGTGATTTTGAGTTCGTCATTGTAATTAAGCTACGGTTCGCTTGTTGAAATTTTTCTCTTAATGTTTTACGCGCCAACGTTTTCACCTCTTACTCTGCTTTGTCTTTTTGCAGTGCTTGCTTGTTCTTCTTTTTCATGATCAATAACTGCAATTGCTCCTAATACTGGTAGTTCTAGAAGTTTTTCAATGTCTTGCTCTGTTTTAATTGTGTTATCAAGGAATTCTAGTAAGAAAGCTAGCCCAACCCCTGCCATAAGTCCTACGACCAAGGCAATCGCCATGTTTAGTGCTGGACGTGGCTTAATTGGTGTCGGCGTTTCTTTTACAACTGCTTCAGATAATACACTAACATTATCGACACTCATGATTTTTACAATTTCACTTTTAAAAACACTTGCTGTTGTATTAGCAATTGCAGCTGCTTGTGCAGGATTTGAATCTTGCACTGAAATTGAAATTACTTGTGAGTTTTTCTCTGCTGCTACTGAAATTTGTTTATTTAACTCCTCAGTTGTTAGATCTAAATCAAGTTCTCTTACAACAAGTTCTAATATAGCCGGACTTTTAATAATTACATTATACGTATTAACTAACTGTAAATTTGTTTGTACTTCATTATAGTTATATGCCTGTTGGTCTGATTTGGTTTGATTTACTAGAATCTGAGTAGAAGATTGATAGATTGGTGTTAAAAAGAAGTAACTAACAATCCCACTTGTCGCTGTAGCAATGACTGTTATTAATGTAATTGACCAAAGATGTTTTTTGATCGTCTGAAATAATTCTCGTAAGGTAATTGTTTCTTCCATAGTACCCTCCGCTATTTATAATTTATTTGAAAATATTACATTAGAATCAAAAATATACAAAGCTTATAATAATCTGTCTTTATCCTTTAAATCCACATTTCCTAACAAAACTTATTCCTTTTTGCTCCTTCGACAAGCAATGTCAAGT
This sequence comes from Cytobacillus luteolus, assembly GCF_017873715.1. Lineage (NCBI taxonomy): Bacteria > Bacillati > Bacillota > Bacilli > Caryophanales > Bacillaceae > Litchfieldia > Litchfieldia luteola. The sequence goes on along the minus strand of NZ_JAGGKM010000005.1, from coordinate 107,971 downwards.
TTCGACACATGTTTTTTTACAATTAATAAACTGTGTGAAGAATTAATGTTTCCCTACACAGCTTTTAAATTTTATAAACCGGTTGCTACGATTGTAATGATAGCTCCTAATGCAAATCCTATTAACGGAAATGTACAGTACATAATGACACGATTTCTGTCTTTTCTTCTTTTAATTTCCTCGGTGTTAGCCAATTCATTATTATTCCTCCTCGTTTTCGGCAGCTGGCTAGCATAGGCACAAAAAAAGATCTGAAGCCCATACAGCTTTGCGTCATTACCTTTCAATAATTTTCCGTTTTCGAACACTGTTGTCAATACCTTTTAGTTTATCGACAATTTCGAGGGTTATTTATAAGACTTTAGAAATATTTTTGTAACATAGTTTTATACTATATGGTCTTGGAGTACATTTGAAGTGTTAGACTTTAGGATATCATTGCTAATAAAGGAGAATTTATAAACCGGAGATCAAAAAAAGAACAACCTTTACCCAACCGAAAAATGAGATCAAAAGAGGAATACTTAACGCGGTTCCCCATAGTAATCCTTTGAAAATACTTTGATTAACCCTTCAATTTGAATCCCCCTTCACCGTATAGATAATAACTAGTATTACCTATAAGCATAAAGGGTATTCCACGCTGATATTACAAATAACGTTTGCTATTTTGTGATAATTCACCATGTATTTTGTTTGTTTTTGTATTATATGTGATTAGAACTTTTTTTCCATTAATATACCTATAGCTAAATTAGAAGCTATCACTTATATTCTATTATGAAAGGAGCAGGATATTATGAATGCAAAAAAACTATTACCATCAATTTTATCTTTTTTCTTACTACTTAGTTTAGTGACACCTTCTATAGAGGTTTCCGCTGCAGTATCTCCAGCCTATGCTGAGAGTCTTGTTAAAATAGCAGAAACGAACGGGACTAAATTAAAAAAGCAAATATCATATGAATATAATAAGGCGTTAACGTACCCAGATATGAAGCTTTTCAACCAAACAAAGGATTCCTATGCCAAAGCATTAAAGGCTGTTTCTTCATTAAAGAATGGGACAACAAAAACAAATCTTCAATCAAGATTAGCTACTAATGTGAAGCTTCATATTGACCGTGCAGTGGCTTACATTGATGCACTTACAGGTGGTAAAAAAATCGAAGCACTTACTAAAGATTTAAGGCATCAAGTTGATAACGAAATCCTAATGCTTCCTCGTACGAGTGAGTACTACCATAAACTTTCGTTTGAGATTAGAAAGCAAGCTATTTTGCTTTACCGTGTATATGGGAAATCAACAAGGGATGCAATTTTAGCAAAATATAAAGCACCTGGTGAAGCAGTAAAAAATGAATTAGCTCACTTTGTGACTGTTTACGATTTAGTTCAATCAGCAAATAATGAACTTTCCTATGAGGAAGTAGATATTTACTACATTATTGATCTTTTAGTCGCTGCTAATGATATGTTATCAACAATTAAACCAGATCATGTTCAGATGGCATTACAAAGTGACATTGTTAAAATTGTTCAAGAGTTCAGTGCGATTTCTGAATATGAGTTTGAAGGCCCGATGTTCGACACTGTTTTTTCAGAAGACTTTTACCAAACATCACTTGTCGTTAATTTCGATATGATGACACATATTGAGAAAGTACCTTATGAATTAGAATCACCTTTTGTTTATAATCAAACACAGATTATCTCTTTTGAATTTATAGGATATGAATATACGGTATTTATTTATCCATATGATTCGACTCCAGGTGCTTCGCCTCGATTCTATATTTTAGATATTAGTTTCATTCAGTAATTTTACCAGGCCTCGTTATGCGGGGTCTATTGTGCTTGGCGAGTTTTTTAGTTTTCCATAGAATAGGACAACTTCTCTATAGCATAACCATAACTATAACCAAGCTATAAAGGAGTTACGCCTATGAAATTTAGAAGGAGAAGGAGATATAACAGAAGTCCTATACCTGCGCAACTGTTCATTATAGTTGTTCCCATTGCATTACTTCTTTTTGCTTTCTCTTATTTCAAATCATCACCTGAAACAGCTGCCGAGAAGACAGTGTCTTCTTTTTATCAGCATGAACAGAATAACGACTTTGCGAGCTCGTGGGAATTATTCCATCCACAAATGAAAACGATATTCACAAAGAGTGATTACATTCGCTACCGAAATCATATATTTGTCGATCAACTCGGCGCCAAAACGTTTGATTATTCCGTAGGTGAAGCCAAAGTTTTGAGCAACTGGAAAATGACTGAACAAGCGGAGTCTCTAAGTGAAGTATATGAAGTTCCAGTTACCCAAAAATATAAAAGTACGTTTGGCAACTTTACACATCAACAAAATATCTATGTGGTTAAGAATGAAGGTGAGTGGAGAATTCTATGGTCGTATGATTGATTGAGGAAGCGTGAATCTTCCTCTTTATTTAAAGTAATCTTGAAATGATATATTCGGCGATTATTTTATAAAACAAAGGATAGAAGATAACCACAACATTGGTATATAAAAGGACTCTAAAATAGAAACGATATGCCGCATATTTCATTAATAATGGGAGGAATGATGCAATAATAGCAACAATGGATAATGTAATAAAAATATACACTCCTATTGGAGTTCCGTAATTTGAAGTTAAGATGAAGTATCCGAATGTACCGTTGAATAGTAGTATGGTTAGTGCTATGAACATGCTGCTACCTACCAAGAATCCCTTCATTTTCAGCCCTCCTCATTTATACTAGCTTTCACTAATCATACACAAGGAATACATGAGTAGAAAGATTCGAAGTACTTAGGTACTTTTTCTTATCCATTTGCTTATAGATGCAGTTCTACGTTAAATAATTATTAGCTGCAATAACATGAATAGTTTATCGTCTTAATAAAATACAACTTTTTTTTATATTTTTGTTAGTTTTAAGTATTAGGTCTAAGTAATACTTTTATACTATAAAATTTCTCGACACACTTCTACTTAATTCTCTCTCCAAAAAAAGACTCAGTAAGACAAAAAGCATAAAAATTCAACATCTATTTCATATGTTGGGGTTTTTTTCGACTTAAGAATAAGACAAATATCAACAAAATGGATAGATATCATTTCTCTTTAGGGGTGGTTCGTTTTTTTATAGTTTAGTATATTAGGAATTGACTGAATGTTAATATATTTCAGTTTCTAACAAATGAAAGGAGGATTTGTCACTTTTTATTCTATGATTTCAATTAAAGATTAGGGAGGAAAAACATGTTTAAAAGGATTACTACCGTTTTACTAGTTTTATTATTCGTATTTAGTAGCAGTATCAGTTTTGCCTCATCAGGACTTACTCCACTACAGTTAGATATACAAAAACCTGAACTTCAAAAAACAAATCTTTTAGCAACAGACCTACAAGACATTGATCCAAACAAAGAAGTCCGAATTATCATTGAATTGGACGGTGATGCACCTGTTGAAACAGCTACTAAAAAGGGTGTAAAGTACGACAACCTTTCTAAGGGTGAACGTAAACAATTAGAGAAGGCTGCTAAGGACAAACAAAAAGCAGCAAAGGATAAAATCAAAGGTAAAAACGTAGATATTGAATATCTACAAGAATTCAATGCCATTGTTAATGGCTTTAGTGCTAAAGTAAAGTACGGTGAAATCGCAAAAATTAAAGAAGTATCAGAAGTAAAGGGTGTATACCTTGCTACTGAGTACACACTTCCAACTGACAGCCCAGATATGAAATATAGTAAAGAGCTAGTACAAGCTCAACAAGCCTGGAGAGATTTCGGATACACTGGTGAAGGAATGGTTGTTGGAATCATAGATTCTGGTCTAGATCCAGCTCACAAAGATTTCCTTTTAACAAATCCATCAGCTGCAAAATTATCGGAAGATCGTGTTAATGAGGTTAAAGCTGAGTTTGATCTTCCAGGTAAATACATTAATGAAAAAGTTCCATATGCTTATAACTATATGGATAAAAACGATGTTATTCTTGACACCAACGCTGACACTGGTATGCACGGAATGCACGTAGGTGGAACGGTTGCTGCAAACGGTGACGAAGAAAACGGCGGCATTAAAGGTGTTGCACCAGAAGCGCAATTATTAGCATTACGTGTGTTCGGTAACAATGTAGCAACAACATATGGCGATATTTATATTAAAGCCATTGACGATGCTCTTAAATTAGGGGCGGACGTACTTAATATGAGTCTTGGTTCTACAGCTGGATTCGTTGACGCTTCATCTCCTGAGCAACAAGCGGTTAAACGTGCAGTTGATAATGGAGTTGTAATGTCCATTTCAGCTGGTAACTCAACTTACTTTGGAAACGGCTTTTTCTATCCATATGCTTCAAATCCTGATTACGGTTTAACTGGATCACCAAGCGTTTCCTACGATTCTACTTCAGTAGCTTCGTTTGAAAACACTTATATGGATGTAGATGCTATTGGTGTTAAAGTGGGTGATGCTGACGTAGAAAAAGTGATGTTTTTATCTGCTGGTCAAACGGCACCTTCAGGTGGTCCATTTGAATTAGTTCATGCTGAATTAGGAAATCCTGCTGATTTTGAAGGTAAAGACTTTAAGGGTAAATATGCATTAATTCAACGTGGTGCAATTGGATTCGTTGATAAAACTCTTAACGCTCAGGCAGCTGGTGCAGCTGGGGTTATTATCTATAACAATGCAAGTGGAACAGTAAACATGGCAACGGATGCTGCCATTAATATTCCGCAATTGTTCATGTTAAAAGCTGATGGAGACCGCTTTGCTGCTGCATTAAAAGAAGGAAAAGCTGTTTCAGTTAACTTCGGTGGCGATAAAATGACAGTTGTAAACAGTGCAGCTGGTCAAATGAGTGGATTCACATCATGGGGGCTTACGCCAAACCTGGATTTTAAACCAGAAATCACAGCACCAGGTGGACAAATTTACTCTACTCTTGATAATAATGAATATGGAGTAAAGAGTGGTACATCTATGGCTGCTCCACACGTTGCTGGTGGTTCAGCACTAGTATTACAAAGAGTTGACGAAGAATTTGGATTTGATGGTGCTGCAAGATCTAAACTTGCGAAAAAGTTATTATTAAACACTGCTAAGCCTGTAGAATTTGATGGAGCACCTGTATCTCCACGTCGTCAAGGTGCTGGATTAATGCAGCTTCATGAAGCATTATCAACTCCAGTTACAGTAACTGACTCAACTACTGGTGAAGCAAAAGTTGCTCTTAAAGAAGTTACTAGCAATGTTGTTACATTCTCTTTAACTGCTGAAAACCATTCTGATGTGGCTGTGACTTATAATGTGAGTGCAAGTGCACAAACAGATACCCCTGTAAACGGAGGCGGAGTGTTTGTATCAGCTCCTAATATGTTTGGAGCAATGGATTTAGGAGCTGTGGCATCTATTAGCAGCAACACAATAGAAGTACCTGCAAATGGTACAGCAACATTTGAAGTTACTATTGATGTTAGTGATTTGGATGAAGATTTAAAATCTTATTTCACAAACGGTTATTGGTTAGAAGGTTTTGTTAAGTTAACAGATCCAACTGATACAAATCCGGATTTAGTTGTACCTTATGTAGGATTTAAAGGTGAATGGAACTCAGCACCAATTGTAGACTCTCCAGCTTGGGATCCAATGTCATACTATGAAATGACAGGTATCCTTACTCACACTGGTGAAGGCAGCTACGATTTCTTAGGTGTTGACCAAACAACGGGTGAATTAAACCCGGATCTTATTGCTATCTCACCAAATGGTGATGGTAAGAATGACAGTGCAACTTACCTATTATCTCTACTTCGAAATGCCAAAAAATTAAATCTTAACGTATTAAATTCGGATGGAAAGGTAGTTAGAGAAATTGCTTCTGAAGAATTCGTACGTAAGAACTACTTTGATGGTGGCAGCGGAGCACAATACTACCTATATTCTGACTGGACATGGGATGGTACAATGCATAATGGTAAGAGAGCTCCAGAAGGACAATATTTCATGCAAGTAGAAGCAACTCTTGACTTTGATGGTGCTAAAGCTCAAAGCTTTACATTCCCAGTGAAGCTAGATGTAACAGCACCTAAAGTTAAAACGAAGTTAAGTAAAGACAATCAATCAGTTTCAGTTGATGCTACAGATAAAACAAGTGGTGTTGCATACTGGTATGTGTTGGTTGATGGAGAACTTGTTACAGAAGCACCATATGTAAATGGTGAAACAGAGCATGTTTTTGCTGAAAAAGTTACTCAAGGTCAAGAAATTACGATCGTTGCAGTTGATAATGCAGGTAATGAATCTTCAGAGACTGTAAAAATCGGTAACAACGGTAAAGGGAAAAATTAATAACGATTAAAAAATAAAGGCTAGTAATCTATTTAGGTTACTAGTCTTTTTTGTTTCCTTAAATTTTGTAAAAATTGTAGGCGTCAACGTTAACTAGATTACTTCAATAATAGATCTTTATTAATGACTTTGTTTCAGTCAATATACTATTCAGTTAACCCTTTTTCTAAAAAGACCTTTAATATGTTACTTTTTCCTTATTAAAAATTTTTAGAATATTATAAAAAATAGTTATAATGTCCTATAGTACTTTTGTCTGAATTTACCTAAAATTAAAATAATGAGCCTAATCCCTCAGGTTAACTTAAAGCGAAAAGGAGATGTAAATGACAATGAGCAAGAAACGATTCCTACGGTCCTCCCTTATTCTTTTGGCGTTTCTATTAGTTTTTTCAACGTTTGGAATGGGTACGACTGCACAGACAGGTGCAACTGTAACACCTCAAAAACTAGCAGAACTATTTGGTAATGTAGATGTAAACTCTTCAAAATCTACGACTGTTATCGTTGAATTAGTAGAAGAATCAATTGTTGAAGCAAAGCATAAAGGCAAGAATCAAACAAAAGCAGGTCTTGCAAAAGCTCGTAAACAAGTGAAAGATGCGGTTTCAAAAGCAGCAAAGTCTAGTAAAGTTGGACGTGAATATGATTATGTTTTCTCTGGATTCTCAGTAGAGCTAGCAGCGAATGAAATCCCTGCACTACTTGCTATACCTGGAGTTAAAGCAGTTTATCCTAACGTTACATATACTGAAACTCAAGTTGGCGATGGGCAAATCCTAACTGAAGAAGTATTCAGCCCTGCAATGGTTGATAGCGCCCCATTTATCGGTGCAGATCAAGCTTGGAACGCTGGATTCACTGGTAAAGGCATCACTGTAGCAGTCATTGACACTGGAGTTGATTATACACACCCTGATTTAGCACATGCTTTCGGGGATTACAAAGGGTATGACTTTGTAAATGACGATAATGATCCACAAGAAGGTCCTGGCCAATACCATGGTACACACGTTGCAGGTACTGTAGCGGCTAACGGAATAATCAAAGGGGTTGCTCCACAGGCAAAACTTTTAGGATACCGTGTTCTTGGTCCTAATGGCGGTACAACAGAAGATGTTGTAGCTGGTGTTGAATTAGCGGTTAAAGATGGCGCAGACATTATGAATCTATCTTTAGGAAACTCGTTAAATGCTCCTGACTGGGCAACAAGTATTGCTTTAGATTGGGCAATGGCAGAGGGTGTTGTGGCTGTAACTTCTAATGGTAACAGCGGTCCGAACAACTGGACAGTTGGTTCACCTGGAACATCTCGTCAGGCGATCTCTGTAGGTGCAACACAACTTCCTTATGATGTGTATAATTCAGTATTATTTACTTCTGAAGGTGTAGCTTATCCTTCTGCAAAAGTACAAGGTTTCCCAAGTGTAGATTCATTACTTGAACTTAATAGTGGGGAATTTGAATTTGTACATGTTGGTTTAGGTGCAGCTTCTGATTTTGTAGGTAAAGACCTTACTGGTAAAATCGCATTAATTAGCCGTGGCGATTTTGCATTCGTTGATAAAGCACAAAATGCTAAAAATGCAGGTGCTGTTGGGGCAATTATTTATAATAACGTTGCTGGTGAGCATGCAGATGTTCCTGGCTTAGCAGTTCCAACAATTAAAACAACATTAGCAGATGGTCAAAAACTTCTTGCTGAATTAGCAGCTGGAAAAAATAAAATTAAGTTTAATGTTGCATATTCTCACCGTGTTGGTGAAACAGTAGCAAGCTTCTCATCTCGTGGTCCTGCTATCGGTACATGGATGATTAAGCCTGATGTATCTGCACCAGGTGTAGCTATTGTAAGTACATTCCCTGGAAATAGCTATGCAGCTTTACAAGGAACTAGTATGGCTTCTCCACACGTAGCTGGAGCAGCAGCATTAATTTTACAAGCAAATCCTACTTGGACTGTAGATCAAGTAAAAGCTGCTTTAATGAATACAGCTGTGGATTTAGTTGATCCAACTGGTAAGCAGTATCCACACAACTCACAAGGTGCTGGTAGCATCCGTCCATTAGATGCTATTAATGCCAAAACATTAGTTACTCCTGGTAGCCATTCGTTTGGAACTTTCTTAAAGACAGACGGAGTACAAGTGAAAAAGCAAAGTTTTACCATTCAAAACCTTTCAACCAATGCAAAAAAGTATACGTATGAAGCAAGTTTCAATGGTAATCCAAGTGGCATTAAGGTTATGACAAGTAAGAACCTAAATGTTCCAGCAGGAAAAACTCAGCAAGTAAACTTCAATGTTCAAGTTGATACTTCAAAATTAACTCCTGGCTACTATGAAGGAACAATTGTTGTAAGTGATGGTACAACATCATTTAATATTCCTACAATTCTATTTGTACAAGAGCCAGATTATAAGCGTGTAACACACTTATATGCTACACAAGTTAGCAGCGATAAAATTGTTATTGAAGGCTATTACCCTACTGGTGCAGAAACAGTTGAATTATTCGTTTACGAATCAAACAGCGTAGGTGCTCCACTAAAGTATGTTGGCGATATCACAACACTAACAAACGTTGGTGCAGGATTCCAAGCTTATGACTGGGATGGAACCATCAATGGTCAAAAATTAGCACCAGGCTACTACAACGTATATGCGTATGCGACAAAAGCTGGTAAAACAGATTTAGCAGGCGTAAATTTCCAGCTTAAGTAATAATCTTTAATACTTTAAAGGACTGGGGGTCAGGCCCCCACCGACATAATTTAAGGTTTCAGGCTTGTGCCTGAAACCTTTTTATCTTCCTTACTTATTAAAGAATTTTCAATAATGCTGGCTCTTCAGTCCAAACATCTTTAAACTTAGCCGCATAAACAATCGCTTCGTTTTCATCGCCCCAGCCGTAGTATTCAGGCAGGGTTGAAGGTAATTTCTTCTTACCGCTTAAATAGTCTCCGACAAATGGATTGTGTTTTTTCGCCTCTTTTAAATATTTTTTTAGCTTGACGGTATTACCGTGTTCCATATATTCAATCAGAGCAAGATTGTACAAATTATCAGTACTATCTTCAGGGTATTTTTTCAAAAGGTCTTTAGCTTTTTTGATGGATTTGGTTGCTAGGTATGCCTCTATAAGCTCATATCGTACTCCTTGGTTATCCATTGGATTTAGCTCAAGAAGCTCTTCATAGTGCTTTATTGCTTCTTGTGTATTGCCACTTTTTCTTAGAGCGAATGCATAGTTAGACTTTGCTCGCATGAATGGCCTTGTTTCAATCAGTCCCCAGAAGTGTCCTTTATCTTCCTTGAAGATGGTTTCACCTAACTCCTCTGAGCCCATTTCCACTCCGCGTTTTAATAGGTTCATTGTCTTCAAGTGTCCTAGCTTCTTCGGCTAAAATCGTATAACCATCTGCATTGAATGGGTCTAGCTCAATTCCCTTTTTTGCTAGTTTTATTCGTTCTTTTCCGTTTGCGTTGATTGCTTGATAAATTAAATCCTAGGCTTTTGATTTATTACGCTGACTCGGCTTTTTAGGTTTCTTTTCCGAAGGTTGCTTATTGATTTCTTGAGGTGTCGATTTTTCTAACTTAGCCTCATAACCAGCCAATTCCGCCTCAAGTTCTGCAATCCTTCTTTCATTTTCTTCAATTCGCCGTTAGATGGTTGCGTCTATTTCAGGTATAATTCTATCCTGAGATATTTCATCAATAATATCCTCTGTTGTATCATAAATATCGCGATAACGTGACGAAACACTTCCTGCTGTTACACCATATATTTCTGCGATTGATTTTTGAGTATGAATTCCTGTAAACAATTGATCAAGCAAATAATGAAGTGCTGCAACTGCAATGTTCGGATTTTTAATAAGTGGTGCTTTTCGATCGGTATACGCTTTCCAGAGTATAAGGCCTATGGCAGTGAACTGTTCTGGTTCGTTAACCATTTTAGATTGAAAGAATTTAGCGATCATTTGATGTAACGGAGTAACCCATTCGACATTATCTACATCCACGTCAAGGTCAGTATTTCCATCCTCATCGAGAAGAGACATACCTACTATAAATAGAAAATCTTCTTTTAAAAATTCAGCTGGGTCCTCGAGATGTGTATCTTCATAAATTTTAAAAATTAAGGACTCCATGCTTTGAGTACCTTCAATTCCCACGCATTCAAGAAAATACATGTAGCTATCACCTAGAGGGACTAATGTTCCTAGTAAAAGTGAACCAATCTCAAATTCTTTAAACATATCTTTTGTTAGCAGTTTTACTTTCTTGTTTTCTTTTGTAAAAAGATCCTGAACCAAAATTTCATGACTATTTTTTTCTAGTAGTCTTGAAATGGTGGATTGTCCATTTGTCCAAGAACGAACGATTTCCCGAGTTCTAGGTCTGCTAATTCTATTTATATTTTCAGCTAGGTAAAGGTCTATGATTCTTTGATTACCTTTTTTCTTTATCGGCTCATTGAATATAGTCCACCCCCACGCTATCAAGGTTATTATTTGACTTATGTCTTCATCATCTTCTGGGACATCAAACTCACTATATCTATCAGTTATCACCTGTTCCAATTCTGCTCCAAAATGATAATGAGCAAAACCAACAATCTCATTTTTAATATCAATCATTTCTTGATCGATAATTGAAGTAATCGAAATTACTTCTTTCTTCTCGCAACACTTCTTAAACTTCTTCCCACTACCACATGGGCACACATCATTTCTGCCTACCTTTAACATTAACTCCCCGTCCTTTGCTAGATTCTATTACTATTATAGTAGTTTTGCAGGATTTTAAACATAGTGGGTGGAAATCAGTGGCTAGATGTTAAGCTGAATATGAAACGGAATAGGTTGTTAATACGACTAAGGTATATAAGGCTGTGAAAATGGAGGCAGAGGATGGCTTACTATATTAAAATTGGTGTTATGTTGGTTTTCGTCTATGCTGTAGTATTGGGTTTTCTTTTTGCTACAGCTGAAGAGATGGAGATATTTCTTGCTTTGAATTTTGGTTTGATTGGATTTGTGGTGTTGATTGGCTATTTTGTGGTTGGATTTTTGTATGTGAGGGTTGTAGGGATTAGGAGGATAATTTTGGTAATCTTGGGCATATTGATTGTTTATGGTCTTTACTTTGTACTTATTAACCTTTCAAATAATACGGGGGCTCCAAAATTGTTTTAAAAATTTATGAATGGAAATTGATTTAAGGTCGGTTTGTTCAATGAGACAAGAGGTAGGTATCTTAATAATTTTGGCAAGGAACCTATAGTTCTAATTTCCTGTCTATTATTTAACTATTCTTTATAAATTTACCTATTCCACGTTCCGATGTTGGAATAGGACAACTACTTCCAAGCATATCAATGAAATAACCAAGTAATCAGAGGTTGTCATTGATTTCCCATATACTTTCATAAACTAGCTATATCTAGAAAGTCTACTAAAGGCGGGGGCAAGATGGGGAACAGAAATTGGTTTACTTTTTCAAATAGAAAAAAGATTTTAATCACCTCTAGCATGATTTTACTTCTACTTCTTTCTAGCTTCATAATCTATGCCCCAACTGTGTATCAAACCGTCAAAAAAACGATTATCGCTATTCATGAACCAATCCAAAGAGAAGTGTCTGAAAAGAGAATGCAAGAAGTCGTGTTTGAGGAGAAAGATCCAATTTCTTTTTTATTAATGGGAGTGGATGAACGGGAAGGTGACCGTGGGCGCTCTGATTCACTAATTGTCATAACCGTGAATCCGAATTCACAGTCCTTGAAAATGGTGAGCATCCCAAGAGATACAAGAACTGAAATTATTGGCAAAGGATTTGAAGATAAGATTAATCACGCTTTTGCCTTTGGCGGAATCGAAATGGTTTTAACAACCGTTGAACATTTTCTTGATATTCCAATTGACTATTTCATTAAAGTAAATATGGAAAGCTTCAAAGATATCGTTGATGTTCTTGGAGGGGTAACTGTTAATAATCCTTTTGCCTTTGAGTCTGACGGGATCGCCTTTGGAGAAGGAGAGATTGTACTAGACGGTGAGCAGGCCTTGAGTTTCGCAAGGATGAGATACGATGATCCGCGAGGAGACTTTGGTCGCCAAGATCGGCAGAAGCAAATCATTGGCTCTATAATGGATAAAGGTGCAGGCATTTCATCAATCGTTCATTTTAAAGAAATCCTACAGACGATCGGTAACAATGTAACAACCAACTTAACCTTTGAAGAAATGTATGATATTCAAAAAAACTACAAAAAATCACGTCACAACCTTGAAACTCTCGCCTTAGCTGGAGAAGGAACAATGATTAATCAAATCTACTATTATATTGTTTCTGAAGATGATAAAGAAATAGTGATCGGTACACTTAAAGAGCATCTTGAAATCCAGAGTGAATAAATCATAATACCATGGAGCCAGGTCCCCCTCGCTCCATAAACTTAATGTTTACTTTCGCTGCTTCCCACTACACAATGCCACTTCCAAGCACTTGTGATAATGTTTTCAAGCGATCTTTTGGCCCTCCAACCTAATTCTTCATAGATTTTATCTGAAGAGGCAACAAGCCTTGCTGGATCTCCTTCGCGTCTCTTTGTAAATTCAATTTTTGTTTTCAATCCTGTTACTTTCTCACACATTGCTATGACCTCTTTCACAGAGAAGCCAACGCCATTCCCTAAATTATAAATTGCTGCTTGTTTTTCACCTTTTATTAGAGCTTCGAGTGCTATTATATGGGCATCTACTAGGTCTGTTACATGGATATAATCCCTGATACAAGTACCATCTGGTGTATCATAATCTGTACCAAAGACTGAGATCTTCTCCCTTTGGCCGAGCAGATGCTTTAGGATTAATGGAATAAGATGTGTTTCAGGGTGATGGTCTTCACCAATAGACCCAGAGTCATCTGCACCGGCAGCGTTGAAGTACCGCAATACTATATACTCTAATCCGTAAGCTTTATTAAAATCTTCCAAAATCTGTTCAATCATGAGCTTCGAACGCCCATATGGATTAATAGGATTTGTTGGAGTTTCTTCATTAATAATGTCTACCTTAGGAATCCCATAGGTGGCTGCTGTGGATGAGAAGATAAATTTCTTCACGTCATATTTCATCATTTTTTTAAGTAGCGTACACGTTGCAACAACATTATTTTCATAGTACTTTAACGGTTCGACTACTGATTCTCCTACCAAGCTATGTGCTGCAAAATGCATAACTGCTTCAATAGGGTATGTTCGAAAGACACTGTCCAGTACGTCTTCATTTCCTAAATCACCTTCTACCAGTACTGCTCTACGATCAACTAATGCACCATGTCCTGTTGAAAATTGATCAAGAACAATCACCTGTTTTTTATCTACTAATCCTTTTACTAAGTGGCTACCAATATAACCTGCTCCACCAATAACTAATATCAACCTAATCCCTCTTTCTACAGATGTAATTGGAAAAGGCAGGGACTCTCCCTGCCCTACACTAACACTCTATAAAATTCGCTTACTCACCATAAATTCTAATAAGTTCTCAGTGGTAAATTTATAGCTCTTAATGCCTATTGCTTCAGCCGTTTCTAAATCAGTAATTTTATCTCCAATCAAACAACTTGAGTCAAGATCAATCGTAAAATCAGTCAAAGCTTTTCTGACTAGCCCTGGTCTTGGTTTACGGCATTCGCACTCTTTTTGGTAAACCTCGTTCCCTATTTTTGGGTGATGCGGACAATAATAAAAGGCATCAATTTGTTGTTGATGCCTGCCATATAAATCCTTATTCATCCATGTATGCAGATGTATTACGTCATCCTCTGTATAAAAACCTCTTGCTACCCCAGACTGATTTGTTATCACTATCACGAGATATCCCTTCTCTTTCAACCTTCTTATTACTTCTGTCGCACCAGGAATCCATTTAAAATCAGGTGGCTTATATACGTATCCATCATCCTCATTTAATACACCGTCTCTATCAAAAAAGATTGCTGGTTTTCGCAAGTTTTTCACCATTTTCATGATAGTATTTTACTGCTCTATACACTTCGTCAACACTTATGGTAGATATACAGCCTTCTTTAATCACACATTGATGCTGTTCAAATCCTAAACTTAAAAGGGAATCACATTTTATTTGAGGTGTTAATATAACAGCCTTATCAGAAACCGGCCCCCATCTGTCTGGTGATGTTGGACCGTGTAAGGCAATAATACGAGTTTCGAGTGCCGCAGCTAAATGCATAACGCCTGTATTAACGGTCACAATCAAATTTACTTTCTTAATCAAAATTGCTGTTTCCTCTAGAGAAAGCTTTCCTGCTAGGGAAATACACTCAGACGAAGCAACTTTTCGAACAATCCTGTCTGTCTCTTCCTGATCCTGTGGCCCACCTGTAAAAAGCACGTGGTAATCCTCACAAATGAAACGATGTGCTAGTTCAATCCAATAATCCTCATGCCACTCCTTTTTTTCCTTATGTGACCCAGACGCGAACAAGTGAAAGACAATATACCTTTGATTAGGATCTACTATCCTATTAACCTTAGTACTACTTTTTGAACTCACTACAAACTCTGGCAAAAATCCCTGTAATCGACAACCTAGCGACCTAAGAAGATTTCGGTAGTTTTCAAGTTCATGGAGTGTATCTAAATGCTCAGCTGTTCGATCATATAGATAATGTCTGTACATTCTTTTCCTTTTAAAACCAACCTTATAGTCTGCTTTTATCATATATGAAATGATCGCATTCAATTTAGACCAGGCTCCAAAGTCTAACAATAGATTGAATGTGCGTTGTTTCTTTAGAAAAAGAAAACTTCTCATTATCTTCGACAAATCAAATGTGACAATATCATTAATTTCCTGCAAATTTTTTGCTGCTTGAATATTACCCTTTGAACAAACAATGCTAATCACCGCATTGGGGTACAAATACCTTAATTCCTTTAAAATGGATGAAAGCAGAATGGTATCACCTATTGCTGCAATCATAATGATTACAATGCTCTGAGGATCTTGAGGAATCTCTCTTTTACGCCTTCTCAAAAGACTCAGTAAAAATACGAGTGGAATGCCGATATACGTATCCATTCTTTTTAATATGGTATTTCCTCGTTCATTCATTTTGTTTCATCACACCTTAGCACTTTCAAAATTTGATATTTTTTCAATGATGTTAGTTGTAGAATAGCCATCAACAAAAGTAATAATCTCAACTCTTCCTGAGTACTCCTTTCCAACTACCTCATCTGCTTTATAATCTCCACCCTTCACTAATATATCGGGTAAGACTTCTGAGATGAGTTCGAGGGGTGTATCTTCTTCAAAGATACATACTGCATCCACAAATTCAAAAAACGAGAGCATCCTTGCGCGATCCGATTCGCTAACAATCGGCCGGCTTGGTCCTTTTAATCTTTTCACTGAAAAGTCACTGTTTAGTCCAACAATCAACCGATTACCTAATTGACGAGCATCCTTCAAATACTTTGCATGACCAATATGAAGCAAATCAAAGCATCCATTCGTAAAGACGATTTTTTCACCTTGGGACCGCCACTGATTCACTCTATGTTTTAGTTCTTCACGAGCCAT
Source organism: Cytobacillus luteolus (assembly GCF_017873715.1). NCBI lineage: Bacteria > Bacillati > Bacillota > Bacilli > Caryophanales > Bacillaceae > Litchfieldia > Litchfieldia luteola. The sequence continues at coordinate 91,975 of NZ_JAGGKM010000005.1, read as the reverse complement.
TACTTTCGTATCTAAATTCTCCAAAGGGGTTAGGTCCTCAAGTTCTTCAAGCAACTCATCTGATCGGACCGCATAAGTTCCTCGCTTTCCAACGACAATCCCTGCAGCAATATTTGCAATCTTTACTGCATCTACTAGCGGAGCTCCAATGCTTATAAATGCTGCAATGGTGGAGACCACGGTATCACCTGCACCTGAAACATCATAGATTTCCTTTGCCTTCGTCGAAATATGAATCATATCCCCTTCTTCAACTAAACTCATACCTTTTTCAGACCTAGTGATTAATAAATAATTTAATGAGTATTTCTCCCGTAGCATCGGTGCAAATTTCGCTATTACTTCTTCTGTATTTGATAATTCACTACCTATAATTCTGCTAAACTCTTTAAAATTTGGTGTGATTATTGTTGCATTTGTGTATTTGCTCCAGTCATGACCTTTTGGATCTACTATTACCGGAATTCCTCTTTGGTTTGCTATACTAATAACCGTTTCACAAAGCTCCTTACGACAAAATCCTTTTTCATAATCAGAAATAATGATGGCATGAAATGTCTCCATCTCTATTCTTTGTAGATACCACTTCTCAAATTGTTCAACTAGACTATCCATGATTTCAAATTTATCTTCATGGTCTATCCTTAATAACTGTTGGTTTCCGCTAATAATTCTTGTTTTAGTCGTTGTGCACCTTTCACTTGTTAGCAACCCTGATCCATCAATCTTTTCATGCTCTAGCATCTGAAGTAGTTCTTGTTGCCCCTGATCCTTGCCAACTACCCCCACGAGGGAAACTTTGCATCCTAACAGCGCTAAATTTTTCGCAACATTTGCCGCACCACCAAGTGTTTTATTTTCCATTTTCATATTTATTACAGGTACAGGTGCTTCTGGAGAAATGCGTGTAATGTCTCCGAAGTAATATTTATCTAGCATAACATCGCCAATTACAAGCACCCTACAGTCTCTTCTATTCTCCTTAAACATTTGAACAAGAGATTGGATGTTTGAAATCATGTTTATATCCCCTCATCAATTATTTCACAGATAATATGGCCTATTAAAATATGAGCCTCTTGAATTCTAGCAGTACTATCTGAAGGAATCACTATGCAATGATCACAAATTTCCTTTAATATGCCTCCACCTCTACCCGTCAATCCAATTGTCAGCGCACCAGCCTCTTTGGCACTATAAATAGCGTTTATGATGTTTGGGCTATTTCCTGAAGTTGAAATACCAAATACCACATCACCTGGTTTTACTAAGGCTTCTATTTGTCTACTAAAGATTTTCTCAAAGCCATAGTCATTTCCGACAGCCGTTAAGATGGATGTATCTGTTGTTAGTGCAATTGAGGGTAACCCCTTTCTTTCCTTTACAAACCTTCCGACAAGTTCAGCAGCCAAGTGCTGACTATCAGCTGCGCTGCCTCCGTTTCCCATGAAGAAGATGGTGTGGTCATCATCTAAAGCGTTCTTACATTTAGAACCAATCATTTCAATCTCGCCCATTAAATCACTTTTTACTAACCCCACCACTTCAATATGTTCTGTTAATGCTGAATGTACACTCATGCAAACCGCTCCTTACGTTTTTTAGAGAGATTATAAAAAGAGGCATCCCCAAGTCAAACTGACAAATGGAATGCCTAATAGATAAACCTATTCATGGTAAGAATATGTTTTATAACAAACTTATTATTGGTAATACGACCATTTTTGATGGCTCTATGTTACCTAGTACCTTCATTGCAAATGGCTTGATATATTTTTTCACAAAATGACTTTTACGAGTAGTACGATAGATTAATCTATAGAATAATGACTTTATAGAACCATTGTATATTCTATACTTCAAATTTAATTTGTCCTCGGTACCCCATTTTTGTTTATAATCTTCTTCCCCCCTTAGAAAATCGACAATCTCATATCCTTCTTCACAGGCTTGGAGAATAAGATGATATAGTAAAAGATTACCCGGGGAGTACCTACTGTATTTTATATTTATAGCATGAAGATATAAGTATAATCTTTTCTGATCTGTCATACCAAAGTCAACTACAACAATATCCTTTTCATGGCTTAAGTAGGTTAAGTATAATGAATTGTTTTTAAATAGGCTTTTAGCTGATTGGAGTGCATGCTCCTTTTCTTCTTTGAACCTAAATTTACTTGGTGTATCTGTTTTCTCCCATCTTTCGCAATGGAATTTAAAAAATATATTCATAATAGGTTCAATTTCTTCTTCTTTCATCACTTTAGAGAAAGTAAGCTCTCCTCCTCTTTCCCTTAAAATTTTTCTTTCTTTATAGAGGATTTTCTTCATAAAGGGCTTATTCATTTTACTCTTTGTGATCTCAATGTCCTTGTCAAGATATAGGTATGGACATGTAACGGCTTTATAGCTGTCGATTAACTTTGTATATTTCATTTTTTTGTAATTTAATGTTCTCGCAAAAATGGAGTCCTCAGGTACATCACCCCAATCAATATAATCCCAGCTTTTTTTGTCATCAAAGATTTTCTCTAAAGCTAGTTTCAGTAGTAGCTCTGGAGGGTACTTTTTTGAGAGTATGGGCATCAGGTAATCTGATTGGTCTGCACCTATAGGTTTTAGTACTCTATAGAAAAAGCTTTCTACACGATAGAGTGGAATAATTCCTATTGTCTTTGTACCGTCCTTAATTTCAATGATGTAGGGTGAAATGTCTACCAAATTACTTTTATACCTCCACCAGTTTAAAAGCCAACCTAATTCTTGAAAGATAGTAACATCATAAAACTCTTGCTTACTTACTTCCCATGCTGGAAAAATTTCTTCTAAAATAGATAATTGTTTATGAATAATAACATGCAACATCTCCACCTCAACATAGTTTCTTTGGCTACCTTAAACAATAAAATGCCTACATAAAGCAGCTAAACACTGTTATATCTCACTGAACGGATCTTAGATTTAATCGCTTAATTAGGTGTTTTAGGTTGTTCGACCAATTTGATTCTAAATGAATAAGTTGGTAACCTTTTCTAAACAGAAAGGATTTTATTGATTGATTAGTAATGATATAAGTAAAATTATATCTATTGATTGTTCCCCATTTTTGTTTATAATCCTCGTCACCTCTAAGAAAGTCTACGATTTCATAACCGTCTTTACATGCATCTAGAATAAGGTTGTAAACGAATATGTTACCGGGAGAAAAGTGTCTGTATATATTATTAATAGCATGCAGATATAAGTAATTCTTTTGACCATCAGTCATCCCAAAATGAACAACTATAATTTCATCGTTATAACTTAAATAGGCTAAGTATAGTAAATTACTATAAAATAAAGTTTTGGCTGCCTGAATGATTTGTTCTCTATCCTCTTTATTTCTAAATCTACTTGGTGTGGATGTGTTTTCCCATCTTTTGCAGTGTAATACAAAAAAAGTATTCAACATTGGTTCAATTTCTTCTTCTGTCTTTACCTTCGAGTATTGAAGGATACCATTTCTTGATATTCTTCTTATGTTATATAAGATTCCTTTTAAGAAATTCTTATTAAATTGATTTTTTACTTCTTCTATATTTTCGCTTAGCCTTAAGAATGGACAAACCACTGTTCTATAACTACTAACGTATTTAGATATAGGGGGTTGACCATTTAAAAATTTAGCAAATAATGAATCCCCTGGAACATCTACCCACTCAATATAGTCCCAGCTGTTTTTATCCTCATAGAGTTTATCAAGGGCTAATTTGAGTAGTACTTCATGAGAATAATTTTTAGAGAGAATAGGTATTAAATAGTCCGAAATCTCTGATCCAATTGGTTTTAACACTCGGAAATCCATTAATACAAAGCGTATGGTAGAACAATATAATGGAATAATTCCAACTGTATGATTTTTATCCTTGATTTCTATAATATAAGGTATAATGTTTGATTGGCTGCTTTTATATACCCACCAGCTTTTAATCCAGTTAATGTCTTGAAAAACGGTAATTTCGTGGAATTCTTCTCTTAACGTTTTCCAAACCGGAATTATTAATTCTAGAGTATCAATTTCTTTATGAATCAGTACTTCCAATTAATTCACCTCAGCAGTTTATACAATACAAAGCAATAGTTTTGATAAGGAAAAATGAAACAATACTATTTAAGAAATTGATTTATAATATTTTGCCACTAATGGAGTTAGCCTTCTTTTAGATAGTTCGCAGTATTCATATAGTTCCTCTTCTAGCTTAGTACTATCCGCTTTACGAATTGCTTCTCCTTGCATATAGTACTGTTCCACATCCTGTGATTTATGTAGTGCTAGCATTTTTCTTTTAAGGACCCGTTCCTGTTCAGTTATCTCAACCTTAGATTGCTCCATACTATATTTGTTAGGATTGAAAAACTGAATGTTCCTAGTCCCTATTGGTTGTGAAGGATTATATTCTGCCCATTCATATAGATTGACGTATCCCGTCTTGTTACAAATGGACTTGACTATAAAACTCGTAATATCATGATCAACATGTCCTCCCTCTATACAGTGAACATACACCCTCTTAGGATTAAGCTTTTCCATTAGCATCATGATATCCATTGATATTTCTTGCAGGTACCTCTGTGTTCCACCATCAGGAAATCCTAAGCAAAAAATAGTATCCTCTTTTATATTGATTTGCGACAAGGCACTAACTGCTTCCATGTATCTTACATTCGCTTTGTTTCTTGAATGCTTTGTTTTTAAGTGCCAGCTTTCACCCTTACCAGCTGTTCCATTTGTAACAAAAACTATCTTTATCCGATCTCCATTCATGCGATGGCGATATAAAGTACTACATAACCCTAGTACATCATCATCAGGATGTGCAGCCAATACAAGTACATCTGTCTCTTCATCACTAGTGCAGATAACTAATTCCCGCCCTATCATTTTGTGTGGATATCTATATAATCCTCTACAATACTCTACCATTTTTATAAAGCTATCAAATTTTAGGAGGTATTGTTTCACCTTTCTGAGAAACTTTCTAACTACTGGATTTAAAAGTTGCACTACCTCACCTCCCTACACATCTTTACCATATAAAATAGCCCTGCAACCTGTGCAAGGCCCTATTCATACAATCTAACCTAAAGTTCCAGAAATTCTATTATTTCTCGCACATCTTCAGCAATAAATACATTTTTACACTGACTAGCTGATTCTTTGCTTGTAAAACCATAACCGTATGTTACAGCTATAAAGTCTATCCCAACTTCTTCAGCACCCATTGCATCATAAATACTATCACCAATCATCACGACTTTTGATGTATCATTCTGATCCAGATCTTTTAAGCACATTGAAATGATATCTGCCTTTGAGTGTGTATCTTGCTGATCTATCCCATTAACTGAATGGAAATATTCCGATAATCCAAAATGCTTTATGATCTCCTTTGCAAATGTATCCATTTTTAAAGTAGCAACAGCTGTTTTACAATGTGTCTGTTTACAAGCCATTAACAGCTCTTTTATATGTTGGTAATGCTTTGCTTCATATAATCCTTTTTCTTTATATCTCTTCCTATACAAGTTAACAGCTTTCCTCGCTTCTACTTCTGAAAATCCACATTCACGCATAAATGAATCCAATAAAGGTGGACCAATAAAGCTTTTTTGCTGTTGAATCGTTAATTTGCCAGCACCCATCTTACGCGCTGTTTCACTTGCACCCAACATAATTCCTTCTGAGGTATCAAGTAATGTACCATCTAGGTCGAAGACTAGCGTAGAGTACTTCATATTGCCTCCAATCCCCTAATTCGTGATTACATCTTTATGCATCTCGTTATACACAGTCGATGTAATAAAATGAATAGACATTTTCTTATCTAAAAATGATAAAAATTGACTCATTGCTTCGTTTTTCTTTATTAGCTCATTCAGCTCTGTGTTATTATTCAATTCATTTGAAAAGTAGTTATTTGCTTTATCTATACTGAATCCATCAAAACCAGCAACATACACTTCTTTTGCCGATACACGATGTAGGAGATTTAATAACAATAAACCTGCATTATCTGAAATAATTGGATTATCAACCAATAAATCTGTATAATTCACGACAATTGAAGTAAATCCATTAGCAGCTTTAATATTGGATGTGGTGATAAAAGCTGTATTTTCAAACTGGCCATCATACCCGTCTGATAAAAGATTAAAGCGCTTCTGATTACTAATAAAAACAGTATCCGTCGTAAATGTATCCGGAACAAAATTCACGCTGAAGACGATAGGATTATTTATCATGATAAAATCTTGTATTTCTTCCCTCTGAAGCTCAATTGATTTTCCTGGTGCAATCACAAGGATTTTCCTGTTTCTCACCAGTTCTCCTATGACCATTAGTTCCTCTATGTCATTCACATAATGACTTTGATAGTCGATATATAACTGTTCAATCAACTCTTTATCATAAATATCTCGATTCCTTCTTGGTATTTGTCTCAAAATTGCATTAATCGACTTTACTGAAATGGTTTGTTTATTAATTAAATTTGAAGTGTAATTCGGATGACAGCCATTTACCGCTGCAAGATAATATGGAATGGAATAGCCCCAGTTGTTTTCATTAAAAATAGCAAGTAGATGCTCATCCACAATTTCTAATAAAGGAATTGTGTCATACTTTTCATTTATATTTTCATTTATATAGTGAGTAATAAGCTCTGTGCATAGATTTCCCGCTCCTCTTCCCATTCCCATAACTGAAGCATCAATGATAATATTTCTTTTTGTATGCAGGGACAGTATTTCTTGTGCATTTGAGAAAGACAACTGAAGGTTATTGTGTGAATGAAAGCCAACAGAAACTCCTGAATCCAAATTATTATCGAGAAGATGAAACATTCTAAGTAGGTCATTTTTATACATGATTCCAAGTGTATCTACCAAATAAAAGGCGTAGGGCTTTAAAGCATTCACTTTTTCAATCAAATCTAACAAGGCTGAATCAGAATAACTAGTTGTTCCGACAGGCTGAATGAAAACCTGATAGCCTCTATCCATTAATTGTTTTCCGTAGATAAATGCCTCTTCGATCTCGTTTTCATGAAAGGTGACCCGAATTCCATCAATAGAAGTACCATCACAAGGAGAAATTTTGTCAATCGAGATATAGGGCTGAGCAATCATTCCAACATACATGACATTTTCACTCTTAGGTTCAATATAGTCTCTTATTCTTTCAACACTGTTATACAGAGCCTTATTGCTGTCAAAGTCCCGTTCTTCTAGAAATCCACATTCAATAATATCAATCTTGGCTTTGGCTAACTTGGAAATAACTTTTTTTATAGTCCTTTCTCCAAAGTCCCAGCCATTAATGTAACCTCCATCACGCAGGGTACAGTCTAGAATCTTTACCTTACTCATAAGTGTACTCCTCCAATCCTACGTGCTCACCAATCAGGGATCTAACTTTATCTAAATCCTTTGGTGTATCTACAGACAATGTAGTAACCTTAGCTTCTACAAATTTAATCCTTTTGCCATTTTCCAAAAATCTAAATTCATCGATATCTTCAGCTGCTTCAATAGGGCCTCTTGGCGCGTTATAACAGAATTCCAAGGCACTCTTTGTAAAGCATTGAACACCCACAAATTTCTTAAAGGTAAAGTCTGAGGTGCCTTTCGGATAGGGAATAGGGCTTCTTGCTAGGTATAAGCCATACCCATTTACATCTGTAGCAATTTTTATCTTTGAAAAATCTACTGCTTCTAATGGACTTATAAGTTCTGTCATCAGATTTGCGACGTATAACGAATTTGGGTCAACGTTGGTAGGTAGAATTTTTCGAATTGCCTCAGTTTCTATTAAAGGCTCATCTCCATTAACATTTATATAAAAATCCGCATCTACTATTGTAGAAACCTCGTAAAGCCTATCTAAATGGGTTTTATGGGAATTTGAAGTCATTATGCTACGAATCTCCATTTGATCACAGACTTCCTTAATTCTGATATCATCCGTTGCTACAATGACCTCATCAAGTTCAGGTATATTTTTCATTTTTTGAAATACCCACCAAACCATCGGCCTCCCATGAATATTGGCTATTGGTTTACCTGGTAATCTTGACGAATTATATCTTGCAGGAATAATTCCTATTATCCTCATTAATTGGTCCTCCTATATATTAATGACTTGTATTTACCTACTTAATTGTTTTACTTAACACCCATACTTTAGGCTGATTCCTTTAGTTTCTTGCTTTGAAGTAGCCTTGAAATAACTAGAATTTTACACCTTGAAATTTCTTTACTATTCAATGTAGTAAATAGACTGATGATATATCCAAGTAAGCCACAGCCTACTACCGTAAGAATAAAAATTGACCATTGACCAAATGGAATCATTTCTTTAAGCAAACTAAACAGACAAACTAAAATAACTGTTGTAATAATGTTTCGGATTAGTAGACTATAGAATTTATGCCACTCTACCCCTAAACACTTTGCTGGATAAATAGGAGTAAAAATGAGATTTCGCAATACACTGATTGATGAACTACAAATGGGTATTGCTAACAATCCCAAATTCGTGAATTTAAGTAATATAAAGAGTAATAGGATATTTAGCACACCTGAAATAAACAATATAATCGAGGGTAGCTTAACTTTATTCAATATTGTATTTACATTAAACAAAGTACTTATTGAACCATTTATAAGATATGGCCCCATCATAATAATAGACAGATAATGCAAGTACTCTGCATTTTCTCCCGGAACCCACAATCGATAAAATTCGTCACCAAAAACGATAAAACCAGAGATAGGAACACTAATCAGCACACTCAATACCTTGCTTGAAAACCTAATCTCGCGAACAAGTCCATTAATATCGTTGTCAGCATAACGTGCTGCCATAGGAGGAACAAATACTCCAGCAATCATGCTAATAAGAAATACCAAAAAAGCAGGAACCGTTTGAGCTATAGAATATTCACCAGCTTTAGATGCACCAAAAAACAGATTTGCGATTAAAAGATCAAATCCGATTAGTAAGACAACACTTAATTGATTAAAAGATACCCATATTCCAGAGCTTAGGAGCTCCTTTACTGTATGAATATTAAAATAAGAAAGAGAGATTAATAGCTTCGGCAGCAGACGTTTGGTAAGGTATATTGAAATAAAAGTTCCAATGACACACACACATAGACTGACAACCCCAACATAAAAGATCGATGGAGTGAAGAGTGAGAAAAAACCAATAAATAGCACTGCTTTTAAACCACTTTGGATAATGTCTTGGTAGGAACGTAAATCAATTCGATTCACTGCTAGTGTAGCCACATTAAATACAGAGCCTAACACCGTTATCAAGAATGTAAGAAAAATTAAGCTAAATAATATTTGTACTTCATTCAACAATTGGTGAGGGACATTTAATAAACGATCTATGAACAAGACGACTAAGCATAGTGGGACTGATAATAAAACAACTAAAATTATGTTCGAGTAAAAAACTGAATTGAAATAGATCGAAGCCTTTTCATCGTCTTTTCTCATGATCTCCAGCATAATAAACCTTGCGGCCATTGAATTTAAGGCAATGACAACTAAATTTATATACATAACAAAATTATTAGCTAATGGAAAGAAACCATAAGCTTCTTTTCCAATATGTTTAATCAAAAAAGGTGTAAGTAGAAAACTTACACCTATGCTAATGGAAAAGGACATTATATTTGCTATTAAATTGATACTTAGCTGCTTTTTACTATTCATCATCAGCTCCTTAAGTAACCTAATGACTAAGCAAGGGATTATCAATATTCAACCAAGGTAAGTTCTCCATATACCAATTGACTGTCTGCTTTAACCCCTCTTCAAATGAATAGGTTGGGATCCATCCTAATTCTGAAGTGATTTTAGAATGATCTATTGCATAACGCCTGTCATGCCCTAACCGGTCAGGAACAAACTTTATTAGAGTTTCCTTTTTCCCTAGATAACGTAGGATCAATTTAACTACATCTATATTTTTCATTTCATTATTTCCACCAATGTTATATACTTGCCCTGACTTACCCTTATGAAGAACGATATCAATTGCTTTACAATGATCTAGAACATGTAGCCAATCTCGTATATGCATACCATCGCCATAGACTGGCAGAGGTACTTCTTCTAAAGCAGACTTAATCATTAATGGAATGAGCTTCTCCGAATACTGGTTAGGTCCATAATTGTTAGAACATCTTGTAATATTCATGGGTAATCCGTACGTGTTATGATAGGCCCTTACCAGCACATCTGCAGCAGCTTTTGATGCTGAGTAAGGACTATTAGGTGCTAAGTTTGTTTCTTCTGTAAAAAAGTCTTCTTTTCCTAATGAACCATACACTTCATCCGTTGATACCTGAATAAATTTAACGTTCTCTTTATATTCACATTTTCCGTTTACCTGCCAATGCTTTTTAGCGGCATTCAAAAGTACTTGAGTTCCTACTACATTTGTTTCTATAAAAATATCTGGGTACTCAATACTTCGATCAACATGTGATTCTGCTGCAAAATTAATAACAGTATCTATATCAAATTCTTTAAATAGTTTCTCTATCAAAGTTCGGTCACATATGGTCCCCTTTATAAATCGATAGTTAGATGCATTTTCTACTTTTCGTAAATTTCTAAGGTCCGCTGCATACGTTAATACATCGATATTAATAATGTTATAGGTATAGTTCTTTAGCATGTAGTTGATAAAATTAGACCCGATAAAGCCTGCTCCACCTGTTACTAAAATATTCAACATTGCCCCTCCTTCTATCCTTAGGAAGAAAACAAGAATGGTACACTACTGCTCTCTTCATTTGCTATGTCCATAAGATACTTTCCATAATCTGTTTTCATTAGTGGCCTAGCTAACTCAATTAGTTGAGTTCTTGAGATATACTCTCTCCGATACGCGATTTCTTCAATGCAAGCAATATATAGACCTTGGCGTTTTTGAATAGCTTCAACAAAATTTGATGCCTCAAGAAGCGACTCATTTGTCCCAGTATCAAGCCAGGCTAACCCTCTACCTAACAGTTTTACGGATAACTCTCCTCTTGAAAGGTATTGATCAATAACAGATGTAATCTCAAGCTCTCCTCGAGGAGATGGTGTCACTTCTTTGGCCCTCTGAACAACATGATTATCAAAGAAATACAAACCCGGAACTGCGAACTTAGACTTTGGAAATACAGGTTTTTCTTCAATGGAAATCGGTTTTTCATTTTCATCAACTTCAATTACTCCATAAGCGCTTGGATCTTTCACAAAACAGCCAAAAATAATACCCCCTTGTTCTAAGGAGGCTGCTTCTTGTACTCGATGTCCGAAATCCGTTCCATAAAAAATATTATCTCCTAAAACTAAAGCGACAGATGAATTTCCAATAAACTCCTCACCTACAATAAACGCTTCAGCCAGACCATTCGGTTTATCCTGTATTGCATATTCAATTTCTATCCCTAAATGTCTCCCAGTACCTAATAGATCCTTGAACAAATCAATATCTCTTGGAGTTGAAATGATTAATATTTCCCTTATACCTGCTAACATCAAAACAGATAGGGGATAGTAAATCATAGGTTTATCATAGATCGGTAGTATTTGTTTTGATATAGCTTTTGTTAATGGGTATAGTCGAGTGCCTGATCCGCCCGCCATTATAATACCTTTCAAACGATCACCTTTTTCCTTTTTTTTATAACCCACACTCTAACTTTGTGAGACATATTCCTTGTTATTTTTTTCAAGATTAGGAGATTTGTATTTATTTGCAACAGTCACGATAAAATTCACCTGTTCCATCGTCATTACTGGAGAAATAGGTAAACTTACTACTTCTTTTGACATTGATTCTGTTATAGGATGATGAATCGTCTTGAATTCTGAGTAAGCCCTTTGATTATGCGGAGCTATAGGATAATGTACTAGTGTTTCTACTCCACATAACTTCATGTACTCCTGAAACTCGTTCCTATTTTCCACTCTAACAACATAGAGATGCCAAACATGACTTTTTTCATCTCTAGGCATTTGTGGGAGTATAATATGAGGATTTTTTATATTTTCATTGTATATTTTGGCTATTTCTCTTCTGGTATCATTATCACTGTCTAATAATGGCAGCTTTAACCTTAATAAACTTGCTTGGATCTCATCTAATCTACTGTTGACTCCCTTGTATAAATGAACATATTTTTGTATGCTGCCGTAATTCCTAAGAGCTCTTACTTTATCCGCTAACACATTGTCATTTGTCGTAATCGCACCACCGTCACCGAGGGCACCTAAATTTTTCCCAGGATAAAAGCTGAATGCCGCTGCATCACCTAGACTCCCTACTTTTCTTCCATTTCTTTCAGCACCATGGGCCTGTGCAGCATCCTCTATTATTTTTATCTTGTGCTTATCTGCTATTACACTTAATTTATCCATATCAACTGCTTCTCCATATAAATGAACAACCAATATTGCCTTTGTTTTATCTGTAATTTGTTCTTCTATACGATTTATATCAATATTAAATGTATGTGCACCAGGCTCAACAAATATAGGGGTAGCACCAGTTGCCGTAATAGCTAATACCGTTGCTATAAATGTATAAGAAGGAACGATTACCTCATCACCCTCTTTAATATCATAGCCCTTTAAAATAAGTGTTAAGGCATCAAGTCCATTGCCCACTCCAATACAAAATTCAGTATTGCAGTACTGAGAGAATTCTTGTTCAAACCTTGAAACCTCTTCACTTAAAATATAATTCCCGCGAATTAAAAATTCGTTAAACTTTTCTATCATTTCTGAGTGAAGTCTATGGTTTATAGCTTGTAAATCTAGGAATTTTATCATTGTTATACCTCTTTCTAGAAACGAATTTAATCTTATGAGTTATTCCGTGGTTTCATTATTTCCTTTTAAATTCTTCATAATTTCTGATATAGTCGTTTTCATCATAGTAATCACTTGCCAAAACGAGTAGAACACACCCCTCAGTAAAGTCATACATTTCTCGCCAAATACTCTTCTCAATAAGTAATCCTTGATTGGGTTTAGAGAGATAATATTCTCTTTTGTTTGTTCCATCATCTAGTCTTACTTTGCATGATCCGTTTAAACAAATCAGAACCTGTTGTAGATTTTTATGTGCATGAAACCCTCTTTCTTCATCAGGCTTGGTGTCAAAGATATAATAAACCCGCTTAATATCAAAGGGGATATTTTTAAATTGTTCAAGGGAAACTAATCCTCCCCTTTTGTCCGCGATAATCTGAAATTCTATAAGTAAATTTTTCATTAATATTATCAACCCACTTAAAACTGCCCAATAAAAAAACTCTTAGAATCTTTTCTAAGAGTGCAGCAGATATTTGTTATATAAAGATTTACATTTTTGATACGTTAGCATTAATTGTGGCAATAATCGAATTTTATATAAGAATAACTGAATGATAAGTTTAATTTGTATTGGGGGTTTGAGTAACTGATTCATTTTAATTGATTGAAAAATAGTATCAAAGGTTGTTCTTAATACACTAGAATGATTTACCACATCAATTGTTAAGATATATTCTGCTATCAAGCATTTACTTCTGTAGATATAATAGGCTTCCATACATTCTGATTCTAACTTTTCTTCTACTATGATGTCATACAGCAATTCAACAGCAGCAATAAACCCTATAATATTATTTACATTCTTCGTATTGGTAATTGAAGCACCGTGCTGTACATAGTAATATAGTTTTTTATTAATATATTTACATTTATTTACCTTAGTTAACACTTTAAATATTGTGGGAATATCTTCATACCTAATGTTAGGATAGCGAATATTATAGTCCATAAACAAAGTACGTTTAATTAATTTATTCCACGAAAAGCCTTCTACAAGTTCCTTGTCATTTAATAGAAACTCTTGAATAACTTCATCTCTTCCTAGGATTTTATTATCATACTTATCATGATCATTATAGCTCAACACTTTGCCATTCGTGTCAACTTTCGTCCAATTACAGATTATCAAATCAAGATTGTTGCATTTCACTTCTTGATATAACGTTTCAAACATATGATGGTCAACGAAATCATCTGCATCGACAAACCCAATGTATTCTCCACACGCAATCTCTAAAGCACGATTAATTGCTGAGGCTTGCCCCGCATTCTTTTGATTTAGAAGAATAATGTTAGAATTTTGGCTTTCATATTCTTTTAATTTCAGTAAACTCCCATCTGTTGAGCCATCATTTATGATGATAATCTCAATGTCTTTCAAGGTTTGGTTAATCACACTACTAAGACATTTGTCTAAAAACTTCTCATTGTTATATACTGGTATGATAATACTAACTTTTATTAGATTCATTCTTCTCACCAACTGATGATTAAGTTTTTTTTTCAAAAAGCAACGTTACTTATCTTACCTATAATTTACATACCTCTCTTTTTCTATTAAACTGTCAAGGTCAACTCGTTCAAATACTTCGAGCATTCCGCCTCTAGTCGCGTTATAAATTTTTATTTCGTGGGCATCCGCAAATCTCTTTGCCTCTTGAAAGGCTACTCTCATCTTATCTCCTACTGATATAAATGAAGGATCTACAATTCCGTAGTCTTTAAAATGATGCTTTTGATTGGTAGCATAATTACAATCCACACCAACCAAATAAATTTCTCTAAAACCCATATAGACGGCTAACTGGATTAATGAGTAAGTAATGGTATATCCACTATAAATAGCCTTAAACGCATCAGAACTAAACTTTGTATGATACTTAGCATGAGTCCAATTATGATTGAGCATATTAAGTGGGAATAAAAAATCATGATCTGATAGCTTTGCCCTTTTAATTACATCCCCCACTAATTTATATTTAACATCTAGTGTATCTATTTGGTTCTTATACTTTTCATAGAATTCCGGGAATTGGATACCATAATACGTAGGTCTCCAGGTAGTTTCATCAAATGACATGAATATAGAGTTCATACTAAATGTAATCTCATCTTTTATCTTTTCTAGATCTTCGACTAAAAGGCTTGGTCCTGTAGCAACAATAAAGCACCTTTCTCCTTTATGTTTATCCTTTAACCTTTTTATTTTTTCATAAGGGGTATTTCTATTAAACCCACTAACTCTTAATAAGCACCTTGAATTAAAGGTAAAAATATAGATTATATATAGAAGAAGATTTATACCTAACATAACTGTAGAATAGACATACTTATTATGCTTTATTAATTTTTTCATCAACTTTTATAATGCCTCCCTATCATATAGTTAGTAAATAAGACATCAAATTTGTCTATTGTGGAGGACTAAAAAAAACAATCTTTCGAATTCAGGTATGATCTTTTGTAATGAAAAATCCTGCCCGCGTTTGATTCTTTCTTTTCTATTGTTCTCTAAATCAACTGAATGTAAGGTTTCCATAATCTTGATAGCTAGGGCCTCATAATCTCCGATAGGTGTTAATGACCCATATTTACCATCCTCTAGAATTTCGGAAGGTCCACTGTGGCAGTTTGAAGAAACTACTGGAATACCTAATGATAACGCTTCGGCAATAACTACTGAAAAGCCTTCATATCTTGAACTTAACACAAATACACTAGCACTTCTCAGATACTTGTAAGGATTTTCAACAAAGCCTTTTAAAGTCACACTTTCTTCTACACCTAAATCAAGTATTAATGCCTCTAACTCTTTTCGTTGGCTACCTTCTCCGAGAATTAATAACTTATTCTTTACACCTTTTTTTACTAAGTAGTGATGGGCCTTTATCAAATGATCAAAACCTTTTACTTCAGATAATCGTCCAATACCTATTATGATGGGTTCTGTATCTTCTACATCATTTTCTTCAGGTGCCATTTTATAGATATCATCTAATCTAATAGGGTTGTAAATTCTTACTACTGGAACCTTTATTTGCGGAAACATCTTTTCAAATGAAACTTTTGCCCCTTCTGAAACAGCAATGATTGCTTTTAACCTTTTATATAAGGTGCGGATAAGAAACTTATGCACCAAATGATTTGTCTTAGGATATTCCCGTACATCTGTGTGAATCCAACCTATGGCTTGTTTTTTAGTAATGATCGAAGCAATAGACGCTAAGTAAGTAGGGGTCATTTCTAATGTTCCAAAAATTAGATCTACCTCTCTTGCAGCCTTAATTACAGCACTAATTACCTTAATAGGATGGGTTATCATTTTTTCGTTTTTAGATAGTACTTCTATTATAGTTAAATCTCTTGGAATAGAAGGAACTAATTCGCCAAAACAGTTCACCACTAGTATGGACGGCTCATATACTTTTCGGTCAAGATGATTAATCAAATCAAGGGTGACTCTTTCAGCACCTCCACCCTGGAAACTTTGCATAATAAATAATATCTTTATTCTTTCCACTAAAATGATTTCTTCCTTTCAGCGTTTCCTTATATTTCGAATGATTACTATACAAATAGTGTATGCAGTTGAAAAATAGCCCCCACCTACTTTATCCAACCTACTAATATAGTTCTCGCCAAACCTGTTTGTGAAGTAAGTCGAATTTCTTAATAATATGGAATTAAGTCTCCAGCTATTAAAGTACTTATATACTAATTTTCTGGTTTCCTTCATTTTTTTATAAAAGCCAATAAAGTTAAACTTATAGAACTTTAATTGTCTATACATATTAGACCACAACAATATTTTCACATATTGATAGCAGAGTCCCTCTACATTCTCTTTCGTCAATGCATCCTTCTCTTTATAAAAAGAATAAGTATCCTCTAATGCATCGTAGATATCATTTATCTTCGGTGAAATGGTCGTTAGTATACTCCCTGCTCTATTCTTCCTGTACATATATAATGGTTTATTGATATACAAATAGTCTTTTACATACCAAAGTAGTTTATAAATGGTACCAACATCTTCATAAATCTTTCCCTTAGGGAAAATCACCTCTGTAAATAAGCTCGTCTTATAGACCTTATTCCACGCGCTCGGTTGTACTGTCCATAACGAATCAGAAAATTCCATGCCCTTCACCCTATTTCTGTACCCATCATCCCCAATATCCATCCAATCGAAGATAATTAAATCTGGATGTTTGCTTAATGCCCTAAATACTTCAGTAAAATAGAATTCAGTGATATAATCATCGCTATCAATAAAAGTCACATATTCATACTTAACAAACTTCAGCCCATAATTCCTCGCATCGGATAACCCTCCATTTTCTTTTGATACATAGTGAAAAGTAGGTTGCTCTTTTGCGTATTTTTGAGCAATTTCTCCAGAGCGGTCCTTTGAACCATCATTAACAAGGATAATTTGTACATTCACAAAACCATTCAAACTACCCACAATCGTTTGTAAGCATTCTTCGATATAATCCTCAACATTATAGATGGGGATTACTACGCTTAATCCATTCATGGTAAAGATCTCCTTTTACGGAAAATTGGCTAGATAAATAATTTATAGGGTACAACCCCGTGGACATTGATCATTAGCCTTAAGATATAATATAAAATCCAAAATGAAACGATAAAACAGGCAAAAAGCTGACCAATAAGTTTGTTTTCATAATTAAACAAGATGTGCAGCAAATATGAGTAGTAGTAAATATTAAAACAAGAGAAGTAGATTTGTAATCGATCAATTGCCTCTATACCTGCCAATGAATAAAGACAAAGGTTAACGACGACTGCATTTGTGCTAAATTGATAGAGACGATCATTTATATGCAGATTCGCTTTAGACTTTGTTAAGTACAGAGAGCATGAAACAATAAACATTTGGATAACGACAGGAATGAATTGCATTAAGCCTTTTTCTTTATTTACTCCAAAAAAATTATACGTACCCTGTGAATACTTCTCTCCATATGTTCCGGATATTGATATAATTAGTTCCCCTATCTGATTTTTAACGGATGGTATAAAATACAAGACTGCCGTCACTACAAAAAGAGGGATGACAACCTTTGGATGGAATGTTTTTTTGGGAAGAAAAAATAAGATAAAAAGAAAAATAGCACTATTATGAAATAATAGGGCTAGTAATAAAATGGAAAAATAGATTAACTTATCTAACTTCTTATTCGATACTAGGATGTGGGCAAAACAAAAGATGATTGAAACGGCTATTAACTGACGTATTTGATTAAAGGCATTGTAATAAATGTGCATGATGATAAATAGGAATATGCTAATTAAGTAATTGGGACTATTTCTCCAAATACCGAGCAAAATAAAGAATAGAAATAGAAAGTAAACACTGGCCGCAAAAATATAAAAGCTATCAAAGTGTACAGCGATATCATAGATAAAATTAATACCTGGTTCCAACAATGCATGATAGTTTTCTTGGAGAAAAAAACCATAATACATTGGATAATCTACACCTACATTTTCTCCCTTCAGGGAAGCAAATGCTAACAAAATAATGAACCAAAAAAAGATGGTTGAATTATTTCTAGCAACAAATCGTTCATCATTATACCTATCACTATTTCTATACATAGTAACCCTTGAAAGAAAATAACAATAAACTATCATTAAGGGCACTATAAAATAAATTAACATGAATGTCTCCTTGAAATATATCTTATTTTGCAGAGATCTCTTATCATAAGGGGGCCCTTTCTATTCTATTTACTGTTCTCTCTTTAATATGCACCTCGTCTATTAATTACTTGCCATACTGTTTTAATCAGAATTTTAAAATCTAGTGATAGTGATTTGTGAATAACATAGTATAACTCAATGTCCACACGCTCAGGATAGCCCACATTACTTCTCCCGTTTGCCTGCCAGTAGCCTGTAATTCCTGGTTTAACAGATAAAAATTCACTTAAACGATTAGTGTACTCTTTAAGTTCTTCTGCTACAACCGGTCTTGGTCCAACTAGACTCATTTCACCTTTTAATACATTGATAAACTGAGGTAATTCATCTATACTTGTTGCTCTTATGAATCTACCAAACTTTGTAATCCTCGGATCTTCATGCTGCTCTAATTTAAAATTATTACGAATATACTTCTTATAAAGCACTTTGTTTGATTGTAACTTTCGCTCAGCATCTACAACCATTGAACGAAATTTATAAATATAAAATACTTTGCCTTCTTTACCAATTCTTTGTTGTCTAAAAAACATTGGCCCTTTATTTTCTCCTATCTTATAAATCACAGAGAAGGTAATGATAAAAGGTAGAATCATTAGCATTCCAATAACCGCTCCAATGAGATCAATCAATCGCTTAACAAAAAGGTAGAAAAGATTGTTAGTAGCCTTTGATGTAATTTCCACTTCAGAGGCCTCAACTTTAGTGACACTAACATTCATCTTTGTCTTCATCAATTCACCTCTAGTGATGAAGGTTCATGCAATACTTTCGCTCGTAAATAGTCCAACAATTGATCCCTTAACTCCTCATTTTCCAATGCAAACTCAAGGGTTGTTTGTAGAAAACCAAATTTCTCTCCTACATCATAACGTTTTCCTTCAAAATCATAAGCAAACACCCTTTGAATTTCATTTAATTTTTGGATGGCATCTGTCAGTTGAATTTCCCCGCCTGCCCCAACTTCCTGTTGTTCTAAAAATGTAAAAATTTCTGGTGTGAAGACGTAACGTCCTAAGATAGCTAAGTTAGATGGTGCAGTTCCTACTGATGGTTTTTCAACAAAGTTACGAACATCATAGCGTCTTCCTATTTTGTTTCCCGGATCGATAATTCCATATCTGTGAGTTTCATTTTCTGGAACAGGTTGCACTCCTATAATTGAAGAATGTGTTCGATCATACTCAATGATTAACTGTTTAATACACGGAACTTCCGCTCGAACAATATCATCGCCTAATAAGACTGCAAATGGTTCATTTCCAACAAATTTTCTCGCACACCAAACTGCATGCCCGAGCCCCTTAGGCTCTTTTTGTCTGATATAGTGAATATCAACTTTTGAAGGAGCTTGAACTTTTTCCAATAAATCAAACTTGTTTTTTTGCATTAAGTTATTTTCGAGTTCAAATGCACTATCAAAATGGTCTTCAATTGATCGTTTTCCTTTGCCTGTTACAATGATAATGTCTTCAATTCCTGCGGCAACAGCTTCTTCCACAATATACTGAATCGTTGGTTTATCAACAATTGGTAGCATTTCTTTGGGCATTGCTTTTGTTAGAGGAAGAAATCTAGTTCCTAATCCTGCAGCTGGTATGATTGCCTTTCGAATTCTTTTCATATTTTCAGACCTTTCCTGAGGGACTTGTGTTGGACTTCGTTTATTCATATTCTCTATTCCGTTTATCCTTAGCAGTTAGGGTATTGGCTATAAAAGTACGGGGATTTCTTAGATTCAATACCGTTTATTACTACACCTAGCAAATGTGACTGAGCTTTTTCTAATAGTTCTTTTGCTTCATTCGCACGATTGATACGTGTCTTACCACTCCGTGTAACTAAAACAACACCATCACATTTATTTCCTAGTATTTGTGGGTCGGTAACTGCTAGCACAGGAGGGGTATCATAGACGATATACTCATAGCTTTCTTTCAATTCTTTCATAATTAGATTCATTTCTTGTGAGTTTAATAATTCAGAAGGATTTGGTGGAATGGGTCCGCTTGTTAAAATATCCAAGTTCGGAACTTGAGTGTGGATAATTGCATCAGATAAGGCGAGTGTTTTTGCTAGAACATTTACTAGTCCTTCGTTATTACTTTCAAGAAAGTTATGGTGAATGGATGGATTTCTTAAATCTGCATCAATTAATAATACCTTCTTATCTTGTTGAGCTAAGACAATTGCAAGATTGATAGCTGTGGTTGTTTTCCCATCTCCAGGTTCAGGGGATGTAATGATTAGACTTCTAATATCCCTTTCAATTGCAGAAAATATAATGCTGCTTCTAATTTGCCTGTATTGTTCGGTTATTGGTAGCTTTGGGTATCTATGGGCAATTAATTGTGCTTCTTTCCGGTTCTTTTTAACCCTCAACTGTTTCAACTCCTACATTTAATTTAGCTGCTTTTAACTTTTTTATATCGATTCTTTCAACTGATCCGAGTACCGGAAGACCAATCGTAGATTCAATGTCACGACCATCCGTAATCGTGTGATTTAAATACCACAATAGCAAGACAAGACCAATACTCATCGTTAATCCAAACACTAGACCAATAGCTATATATAACAGTGGCTTAGGATGAATAGGCACTGGATTTTCCATTAATGTGGCTTCCGCTAAAATATTTACATTATCTACATGCATTATCCTTTTTATTTCCGTTTGAAAAGTTTGTGATACTACATTTGCCAGTTCAACAGCACGCTCTGCATTTTCATCTTCTACTTTTACTAAAAACACTTGAGAATTCTGATAACTATTTACGGTAATTTTTGCATCAAGCTGATCTATATTTTCCTCGATGTCAAGGTATTGAATCACTTTTCCTAAGATAGCTGGACTCTTAATGATGACACTATAGGTGTTAATTAAATCAATATTTGTTCTTATTTGGGATAAATCAATTTGACTTGTTCCTAAATCATTCTGATTGACCAATATTAGTGTATTTGCTTGGTATACCGGCGTTATTACATAATAAGTAATTACAGCACTGATTCCCGTCGTTACTAATGTAATTAACAAAATAAGTAGCCACCTATTCAGAATTACCCTAAACAAGTCTTTAATGCTATTTACTCCTCCCATAAAAGCCTCCAATTCGGTCTATGTCTGTTACCACATTTTGTTTAGGCATGGTTTCACAACAAGACATCTCTTTCTTGAATGGTTTGTTCATTTTGCCATTTAATAAATTCTATTAACGTTTTGTAATGCTCTAGTCTATCCTTTTTAATTCCTAGTTCTTTTAAGTCCTTTAAAAACTCATCCCAATCTTCTTCTGTTAGCAGATGATTATCTAATTCTGTCCCTGTCTTCAATAATGTAATAAGATCTACCTTTAATATTTTTGCGATTTTCTCAATAATGTGGATTGAGGGGTTTTTGCTTATATTTCGTTCGATACTACTTAAATATGATTTAGAGATGGACGCTAAATCCGCTAGTTCTGAAAGACTATATCCTCTTTGTCTCCTCAGGTTCGTTATATTTTTACCAATCATTTTTTTACCCCACTCTATTAGTTATTAACGTACGCAGTCAATCTCCTTCCACAGAACTATATTTATATAAATTGGGGCATTTAACCCCGCCTCACACTACACTCTTGATGACTAGCATCTAAGGTTTAACAACCCACAGCATAACCGAGTGCCTCCATTAGTAGTGGTTAGGAGACATCACCATATCACTCTTATCTTTACAATAAGCTAGTTCTTAATAAAGAACACAGTGATAGTATATATATTGTTTTTTCTTCAAGTACTGCTTTAAAGTAGGACTTCTTTCATTCGTAATCATTAGAACTATAATCTTATATACTCACATTTTTTTCTATATAGAACATTGGTTATTCTTCATAAATTCAATTTTCTTACGACAAGCCTCTGTATTTTATTTGGTATTCTTACAAATTCAAACAATAAATTCCTTAATAAGGGTACACAGTACTACAATTCTTTTGAGGATGTTCATATACTAAAATAAAGAAAAAGTAGAAATAATCGTAATAGCGTTTTAGTTATTATCACTTTCGAAAATCTAATTTTTTTTTAGAATAACTTTCTAGAATCTTTGCAATTTTTCAATCAAGAAGGAGTTTTAAAACTGAAATTTTATTTTTGAAGCAGCATTTATATTCCCTAGCTACTCACTTCTTTTGTGGTCTTTGCATAGGACAACTTCTTTACAGTATATCCATGTAACTAAACAAGCTTTTAAGGAGACGTGCTATGACATTTAGAAGGAGAAGATGATATAGGAAAATTATGTTACCCCATTGATAATCACTCTTGTTCCGATTGCATTGATAATCTTTATTCTTACTCTTTTTCGAACAAATCCAGAGATGTTGGCTGAGAAAGCTGTTACATCTTTTCTAAGTATGAACAAAACAACGACTTCGCTAAAACACACTTAAGGGTGTCCTAATGCGTACAATAGGACACCCTGTTTATTGTTTGAGTTATCATATAAGTTCGCAACAACCGTCTTAACAAACACTCTATAGTATCAATGCAAAAAACACCTGACCCTTCATCGCTGTAAAGCGGTGGGGGTCAGGCCCCAAACTAGTTTAGGTATGCATTATAGAATCTTGTCATTCCTACTGCAAATTCCCCACGTGTGACTTGTGCTGTTGGGCTGAATGTTGCTGTTACTTTTGGTTGTAAGTCAAATGGTCCTTGTGTGACTGAGAAGTTTGCGTTTAGGATGTTTAGATCTAATGCTAGCTGGACATAGCCTTTTAGTTCAGCTGGGATTTGACCTGCATCTTGGATTTTCACGCGTTCATCCTTGTATTGCACTGTCACATCTCCAGTAAAGGCTTGTGCTTCTTTTTGTAGGCCAAGGCTTTGAACGAGCGAGTATGCTAGTTCTGCTCTAGTTACTGCATCATTCGGTGCAAACTTTCCATTTTTGCCTACCATAACACCATTGTAGAATTGAGCTCCACGGAAAGCTGCACCTTTTGCAAGCACGGCTTCGACAAAGCTTAAGTCAGTTGCTTTTACATCGGTAAATGTTGCTGCTGCCGGTAGTGTTTGACGAATTTCTGCTCCCATCACTAAGTATTTCGCCAGTTCTGATCTCTTTAGCGTTTGATCTGGTTTGAATGTACCGTTTGAATACCCGTCAAATAGTCTTTCATTTACTCCCATTTGGATTGCACCGGCTGCAGGGTGGCCGTTAATGTCATTCAGACCTGAGAACCCGCTTACTTTTGAAAAAGCTAATGTACCCTGAACTTCTTCTGGCAGTGAGATCCCAATTGGGTTTAGTTCATTTCCACGAAGACCTCTGATTTCAGCTTTCCATGTTCCAGCCATAGGTGCGTTTACCGACACCGTCCGGTCATAGTAAAGTGGGAACAACAGGCTGACACCTGAGCTATATTCAGTTCCATCTGGAGCAATTAACACTAGATTAATTGGATTTCCTGTTTCTCCTAACAATCCTGCTCCGTTTGCTTTTGCTACAAGGCTAGATAGACCTTCTTCCACCTTAAATTCATATGCATTGGTAGATACTAGAGTCAGTGGATTATAGTTTACTGAAAAAGGAACTCGTTCAGTTGTTGACACAACATTGTTATTAAACGTTTGATAGAGATTTACGGTCTCTCCATAATTTTTACCATTAAGCGCCTTATCCACTGCAGCGTAGGCGTTCACATAGCCTGCACCAACTTCCCAAGCCTCAAAGCCTGGCATATTCGTTGCTGTTTCTTGTAAAATTGTCTTCACTTGGTCTGGTGATAATAATGGATTTGCTTCTAATAATAATGCTACAATTCCCGCTACATGTGGAGTTGCCATCGATGTTCCGCTCATTGTTGTGTAATAAGGTAAGTGAGCTGGGTCAATAGTTGCTGCATCTTTTTCGGCAGCTAAGCTCGAAACAGGTGCTAGCACTCTTGTCGATACAATGTCGACACCCGGCGCTGTGATTGTCGGGCGATCTTCCCACGTCCACTCGACTCCATCCATCGTGAATGTTCCACCTACACCTTTCGTTCCTCGTGATGAGAAGTCTGCTAAACTACCATTTTTTACACCCGCAGCTACCGATATAACCCAAGGTGCCTTCGCGTATGGGTTGTGTGTATTTTCCCCAGGTCCTTCATTTCCTGCTGCAAAAAGAACTGTGATTCCGCGGTCGTATGCTGCTTTGCTTGCAATATTGATTGGGTGATTATGGTCAAAGTCACCAGATGATCCCCACGAATTCGTGATAACACGGATATCATATCGCGCTTGGTTTGTGATCGCATAATCGAATCCGCCAATCCCGTCTAAGATTAAAAGCGCCGCGCCAGAACCATACCCAATTAAGTCAGCACCAGGTGCAACTCCTTCATACTTCCCACTAGACATGGCACCCGTTCCACCAACCGTGCCGGCAACATGGGTACCGTGACCTGAATTTGTGTCTGTGTTAGGTACATTTTCTAAGTAAGTAACAGGTAATAAAGTCGGATCAATTGCATTCAGATTCAAGTTTGCCGCAACGTTTTGAACTAAATTTTTACCTAACTCATGATCTTTATGTGTACCATCAACACCACTGTCGTTGACAACAACCCCAACACCCTTACCTGAAAGTGGTAGACCTCCGTTTTGCTGACGGAATTCATTATCCGTGCGAACTTTATCCACGCCAGTAATATCAGTAGAATCTCCGTTGAAGTATTGAAGTTTGCTATTTAAATAGATTGAGCGGACTTCACTACTTTTAGCAAGAAGATCTACCTGTGCTTTTGTCGCAAGAACTCCGGCAATTGGAAGAGACTGCATCGTAACTCCTGTTCCAATTCCAATGTCTTGTAAAAGTTGACGTGCATTTGTACTCGGTGCCCCGTCTCCCTTGAACGATACAATGACTTGCTGTAAAGCCTCCACTTGGAACGCTTTGTCTAAAAGTGGATCGATTGAAACCCCACTCGTTTCACTTGCACTCGCTGTTTGAAAACCTGAGAAGAAACTCGAAAAAAGTAAAACTGCCGCAAACACAATTGATAACCAACGCTTCATATTTTTTGCCCCTTTCGTGATTGGTGCTATTCGACAAGTGCCCTTTTCGACAAGTGCCACCCATTTGTCGAAGGCCTCGTCAATGCTAGATGTAACCGCAAGTATGCTTAGGAGCTACAACTCCATACTAGAAGCTGAGTCTTCTTACCTGAATGCAGACTTACTATTCACTCTAGCTGCACCTCTTACTCTAATTATCACGATTTTGTGAGGTGTTTCCTATTACACAAAGGTTATAAATTGTCGTAACATTTGGAGTAAATATCTCTCCTGCTTTAGTATTATTAAAATAATACTTTAGAAAAAATTGTCTATATTAACGTCTATGCTGTATCTACATTTTTCCATGGAAATAAATTTCATTTTTTGTAATATATTGGTGAAACATATCGAAAATAGTAGTATACTAAAGTAATAACTTAAAGAGGGGGATTATTCATGAGTATTACTTGCTATATACATAGTGAGAAGTCATCAATTGGGACTTGTGTAGGGTGTGGTAAATTTATTTGCGAAGACTGCAATACTGAACTTAAGGGTAAAAATTACTGTAAAAAGTGTGTTGATTCTCTTTTTGATGAGAATAATAAAAAAATAGAAAAACTAGAAGATAATAAAAGCAATCAGCCTATGGTATTTATGAATGCTGGAGGTGGTGGTGGCGGAAGCTCTTCTTCTAGTTCTTCAAGTTCCTCTTCAGGGGCTGGAGAAGTAAGGAGACCAGTCTATACTAAAAGTAGAGTAACAGCAGGAGTACTTGCAATACTTTTAGGTGGAATAGGTATTCACAAGTTCTATTTAGGAAAATCGGGATTAGGAATATTATATTTGGTATTTTGTTGGACTTATATTCCTGCAATTATTGGACTAATTGAAGGTATTGCTTATTTATTATCTAACGACGAATCATTTGCAGTTAAACATGATAAAGGATATAGAATGGTTTAACTAGTATATTATATATAATCAAGGGGTATCAGACATTTGCCTGATACCCTTCTTTATTCGGTAGTATTTGATTTAATACTTAGACTATTAATAGTCCGATAATTTTGACTTCAAGCGCAATATAAAAGTCATTTTCCCGAAGTCCATTCTTGAGAAGTTATATTACGTGTAAATTACAACGGCTGCAGGTATACTATAGGTTATAACAAACCTGGAGGGATACACATGCAAATTGAAATGTGGACAGACTTCGCTTGACCATTTTGCTATATTGGCAAAAGGCGTCTGGAAGAGGCCATTACTAAACTTAATACACCTGTAGAAGTCATTTATCGTTGCTTTGAGTTGGATCCAACAAAGAGACGAGATATAAAAGAAAGTATTTACGAAAGCTTAGCTAAGAAATATGGTATGAGTATTGACCAAGCAAAAGCAAACAGTAATAACATGGTACGAATGGCAGCGGAAGCTGGGCTGGATTTTCAAATGGATACATTAGTTCAAACAAATACGTTTGATGCGCACCGTTTGGTCATGTTTGCTAAAACAAAGGGATTAATGAAAGAGATGACTGAGCGGATTTTGTATGCTTACTTTACAGAATCCAAGCATATCGGGGATCATGACACACTTACAGATTTGGCAGTTGAGGTTGGATTAGACCGGGAAGAAGTAAGCCAAATGTTAGCAAGTGATGCGATGGCAGAAGATGTTCGTGCTGATGAACGTACTGCACAACAGATTGGTGTTACAGGCGTTCCCTTCTTCTTGATTAATAAAAAATATGCTCTAACTGGTGCACAACCAACTGAAGTATTTGTACAGGCACTTGAAAAAATTTCCGCAGAAGATCAAATTGTTGTACTAAACAACCAAGATGGTCTTAATTGTGACGATGATGGGTGCGAAATTCCTAAGAAATAAAATGAAAGAACTAGGTTCCTTGATTTCTAAGATAGAAATCGGAAACTAGTTCTTTTTTAAAGTTAAAAAGTTTGTTGTTGCATGTCGACCTTTTTCTTAGCCCCTACGTGGTTTAAAGCATAGGCAACTAGTAAAAGAAGAATGGTTACTTCTAAAGCAAGATTAAAGTAGTACCAAGAGATAGTTACGAGCACATCGTATAGAGAATGGACCGCGACGAGGATCCATAAATTTTTTGCCCATAAAAGAAGTGAGCCTAAAATGATACCAGCTGCTGAGTATAGAATGACAGTACCAATATAAACAGATGTGTCGTCGTAATAAGATGCGAAAGTATGGCTCCAACCAAACATGAAGGAGCTAAGTACCAGGGCTGTGATTATGAAAGGTTTATGGTTTCCACTATCCCATTTCTTTTGGAAGATTGCCTTTAGTACTAGCAAAATGAGAATCATATAACCGAGTCTCCAGATTTCTTCCGTTCCCGCAAGAATCGAGCTCAGAAACTCGTAGCCTACTGAATCGATGATACTAAAGACATAGTAGGTCATGTCCTCGGCAGTTGCGTTCTCTTTAGGCGGTTCAGCTACTGCAGAATCTACATAGGCTGCCGAATCCTCCACATATTGCTCATGATTATCCCAGTACGATTCAAAAAGAGAGTAAGATAATGAGTCGATAACCGTCATTGCACAGTAAAAAGCAATAAAGACGATGACGAATTTACTTAGTAGGGACTTTCTGTCTTCTGGTTGACCATCATCGTTGCCCCTAAGAACATGATGAAGCTTAATCCCGACGTAAAACGTAATCATCAACAGTAAATCATAAAGTGTGAACATGAAGCTAGAAAACTTAGTAAAGTATAAGACAAGATCTACGAGGATCGTAATGATAAGAATTAGTCCAATGTCTCTTTTTGTGACGGAGGATGTAAGATTTATGTTTGATAGCATCGTTTTGGTATCCCCTTTTGGTTGGTAACATAGTTACCATCATTATATAGAAAAGGGGCCCAGTATAATATGGATTTCTTTTTGTAAAAATGGACATTTCTGCTAAATATGTAATGTCACTTTACCGAATTAACGCATCGGGGGTCAGGCCCCCGATGCGTTAATTCGATAAATACCTTGAATAAATCCCCACATAAAATAGATAAAAGCTTGAGGATTGATATTTCCCTCAAGCTTTTTCCGTTTTTGTGCCAATTAATTAATTTTTAACTGTAAACGATTCAGCCACACGCTGTCCGTCTGAATCAATTGTGAAGTCAATTGTGATTGTGCTTTCTTCGACTAAGTCTGCCACTTGCTCTTTTGCTGAGTCTGATAAACGATAAACCTCAGCCAACCCTTCTTCGTTTATGATTTCAATTGAATTCAAGTCGATTTGACCGACATAGGTTACTGGTTCAGTAGTAAATACTTCTCCAACTAAATTTGGTTCAGCTTCTAAAGTAGATTTGTCAAAATCAACATCGACCTTAGCTCTTAACCCATTGTTATCTTGTAATGTTGCCCAAATTTCCAATGTATACTTCCCTGATTCAACATTTTGCAGGCCTTCTGAAAAGTCTACTTCAAATTCTAAACTCTCACCTGGTTTTAGTACCTTTTCAGTAATCACTGTCAAGAATGATTTATCCATACCAAAGGTGTATAGAACTTCTCCCTTTTCATTCTTGATGCTGTAATCGTATTCTTGTGATGATGGGAATACTAGTGTTAGGTCTTCTGTTTTATCATTTTGAATCGTAAAAGTATACTTATACGCAGTACCTTCCACTTTTTCAAGTGTTGTTTTTAAAGAACCTTCTACAATTCCTACATTCCCTGGCTTTTCAGCAACCTCTGAGCCACTCTTACCTTCTTCAACTTGGTTTTCAACTGTCATTCCACAACCTACTAATGCAACTGTTAGAAACATTGTAGATACTACATTTAAAATACTTTTATTTAATTTCATCTCTATCACCTCGTTAATTTGTCTTTCATATAAGTAGACGGTGTGTATTACAAAAACGTTACAAGATAAAAGTAAAAAGTGGTGCCAGCTTTAGGACACCACTAATGAACTACTATTTCTTTTTCTTAAATGCCATATCTACTGCTTTATAAGCGTTCACGTAGCCCGCTCCTACTTCCCATGATTCATAACCTTCCATTGTAGTAGCTGTATATTGTAAGATTTGCTTCACGTCTTTTGGTGATAGTAAAGGGTTAGCTTCTAACATTAATGCTATCACCCCCGCTACATGTGGTGCTGCCATCGATGTTCCGCTCATTGTTGTGTAGTACGGGATGTGTGCTGGGTCAAGGTATTCAACGTCTTTTGTTGCTCCTAATAATGTAATTGGTGAAATAACTCTTGTTGAAATGATGTCTACTCCAGGTGCTGTTACGGTTGGACGGTCTTCCCAGTTCCACGTTTGACCATCGATCGTGACTGTTCCACCCTTGTCTTTTACACCACGTGAAGAAAAGTCTGCTAGGTTGCCATTTTTATCACCCGCTGCAACTGTTACTACCCATGGTGCTTTTTTATAATTACCAGAGATCGTTGATTGGCCTGGGCCCGAGTTCCCTGCAGAGAAAACAGTAACAATCCCGCGGTCGTAGAGCATTTTTGTAGCAATGTTGATTGGATCATTCGGATCAAAATCTGTACCTGCATCACTTGTGGCGCCCCATGAGTTCGTGATGACACGGATGTTGTATTCATGTTGGTGAGTTAGTGCATAATCAAATCCACCTAGTGTATCTAGCATTGCAACGGCAGCACCAGATCCGTAGCCAATCAGGTTTGCGCCTGGTGCTACACCTTCGTACTTCCCGCTAGACATTGCACCTGTTCCACCAACAATGCCCGCTACATGTGTACCGTGTCCTGATGAATGGTCTGTAGTTGGTACATCTTCCACATACGTAATAGGCAGTAGTGAATTAATAGCATGAAGATTTGTTGAACCTAGTACGTTTTGAACTAGATGGTCACCATATTGAATGTCTTTGTGCGTTCCATCTACTCCACTGTCGTTAATTACGACACCAATGCCTTTTCCAGACACAGGTAAGCCGCCGTTTAACTGTCTCATTTTTTCATCAGTGCGCACTAGATCAACACCGGTTAGGTCGGTCGCCTCTTCGTTGTTAAAAAGTAAACTTTTATTCAAATAGATGGAGTGTACTTGACTTTTGTTAGAAAGCTTTAGAATTTGGCTTGGGGTTGCAAGTGCTCCAGCCATTGGTAAGCTTTGAAATGTATAGCCTTGCGTTATTCCTACACCCTTTAAAATCTCAAGGTAATTGTTTGTAGGACTGTTTTCTGATTTAAAAGTAACAATGACTTCTTGTAACTCTGTAGTTATAGATAATAAGTTTAGTAGGCTGGGATCGATGATGGAGGTTTCGCTTAGAGATATTGCTTTTGAAGATGAAGCAGGATAAATGGATCCAAAAATCGTTGCTATCGCCAGTAGCATTGATAGTAGTAGTGCTTTTCCTTTCATTTCGCCAACTCCCTTAACAGTAATCGTTTTCACTATTATCGCACCGTTTTGGGATAGGTACTATTCTGCATAGGGCATAAAAGGGGTGAGCGAAAGTACTATTTTTTTACTACTTAAGTAGTAGGGAGAGAACTCGTAGCTCATCTCCTCCTACCTTTAATACGTTTATATAGCTTGGGAGTTTTCCATATGTACACGAGAAAAAAGATGTAGCTAATAGCTATTACAATGGCCGCTACATAATACATCATGTAATATACGATAAAAAGAACGGTCATTACAATGACCCAAAAGATTCCAGACCCGCCGATTTTATTCATTAGCCGATGGGGGAGATACATTGGGTGCGCTTTTTCAATTGCTCTTTCAAGTAAAATTAATAGTAGTTTATTTTCTGGATCGAGTTGAGCTGCTTTACGGTAAAATTCTTTTGCTTCCTTTATGTCACCATGGAGTTCCTTGATCATCGCATTTTTTACTAATCTTTGAATTTCGGGACCTGAGTTATTTAGTAGTTTATCAATTTCGTTTTGGTTAGCTACCTCTGTTATGACAATATAGAATTTTTGAATGTGATTATTTACGATCTGATTTGTTGGATTGAGTTTAAGTGCCCTTTCCAATCTCTTTAGTGCTTCTTCCTCAAAGCCTTTGAGGAGCAACAAATACCCATACGTAGCATGTAGAGGTGCAGACATTGGGTTCGATTGGAGTGCCTCTGCATAGATTTGCCGAACTTCTAGATAGTTCTGACCGTTTACATCATTTTTTATTAAGGTTTCAAGATGATTGACAGCATCTTCATATTGCTCCGCTTTAATTTGACGGTCAATTAATTGTAATTCCTTTTGCCCACTAACAATATCCATTAAACGCACCTCATAATTGTAACTTTAGCTTTTCCTATAACCGGTCTATTCTCAATAAACTTAGTATAACACTTTAAAGCTGTTTTGATGTTAATTTGGGAAGGTCCTTTTCCACTTTAAAGCACCGGGGGTCAGGCCCCGGTGGACACATTTGTGCATAATAAAGGGTGTTATGTGTTCTTAATTAAGTTTTTATCAGATTTAGTTAAGTATTTGGGCTATTTTGTTAAGTATTTTATGAATTTTGTTAAGTAAATTGTGTTTTTTGTTAAGTATTTGGTGATTTTAAGTAAGTATTGCCAATTAAATGGAAATAACCAAGAGCAATACCTAATAAAACCACCTAAAAAGGATGAAATCCCGTTGATTTCATCCTTCATCTCTACCTATTAGAATGTTTTCCCCATATCCTTCGCTCTAGCAATGGCATTTGCCTTAATTTCTTCTGCTTTGTCTGGCATTGCAGCATGTCCTTCGACAAATAAGCCTTCAAATGATGGCACTCCGAAGAATTGCATCATGATATCGAGGTAGCGGTGACCCATTTCCATGGCTGCAGCTGGTCCTTCTGAGTAGATTCCGCCCCTCGCTTGAATATGGAGTGCTTTTTTATCTGTTAATAGTCCCACTGGTCCTTTTTCCGTATACTTAAAGGTTTTTCCCGCGACAGCAACAGAATCAATATAAGCCTTCATCACTGGTGGGAAAGAGAAGTTCCATAGTGGTGTGACAAAAACATACTTGTCTGCTGCAATAAACTGCTCACAAAGTTCGGATAGTCGGCCCACTTTTGTTTTTTCTTCAGCAGATAGAGCTTCGAAATCCTGACCAGACCGGAGCTTTCCCCAGCCACTAAAAACGTCAACATCAATTGCCGGTACATCTATTGAATATAAATCAAGATTAATCACTTCATGATCTGGATTTGCCTCTCGGTATGTGTCGATAAACGCTTTACCTACCGCCATACTGTAGGACATTGTATCATCATGAGGGTGGGCTGTTATGTATAGGACTTTAGTCATCACTAATCATTCCTCTCGTCTGTTTGTGCATTTTAGTTTTAGCTAAAAGAGAGAAACTAATGCTTTTTAAAAATAAAAAAAGATGTCTCACTAAAAGACACCTAGAAGGGTTATGTGTTTATTCGCTTTTCTCAAGAACATAAGGATTTCCACTTATATTCATTCTCATTTCTTCTGTAAGTACGAAGGTTTCGTTCGGGCTAGAAGCCTCGTAAGCCTCTGAATTTTGAATACTTCCATCATAATGTAGCGGTTTAGATTCCATCTGTATGTATTCACCTCCATACTTAGTATTAGCTATATTTTACTAATTATTTGCCACAACGGAAAGCTAATTTTTCAAACTATTTCAAATTCATATGGAAAACAAATTGCTCCCCTTTTCTCACCATTACTCGTATTCCTTTATCAACAAAGCCTGCCTTTTGGTAAAGATGTTGTGCTACCGAGTTTCCGTGGTTCACAGCAAGGATGATTTCTCTTTTCTTCGGAAAATGTTCCTTTACAAATGGAGGTAGTATCTCTAATGATTTTTTAGCAATCCCTTTACCTTGAAACAAATGGTTTACTGAATAAGCTCGTAAAAGAATAGCATCTTGATTATCACTGTATGTTTTAACACCCTCCCAGTCATGGAGGACAAAAAAGCCAGCTGGTTGATTCGCGTATAGGATAACAACTGGATGACGCTCCGAATCCGTTTCACATGCCTCTAATGCATCAGAAGGTAGCGCTGTAAATTCTTGCTGCTCTGGTGGCAGGTAGTAATCTTCCACAATAGTTTGGTACTCTGGTTTATAAAAACCTAATTGAATCGTTGTCATACATGTCCTCACTTTTTTTCAATGGTACTTCTAAAAATACTATTCTCCAACCAATCACAATTTCCTTTTCTCATTAAAAATCCACGTAGACATGTTTTTAACACCCACAGAATAAAATGAATAAAACAATTTCAGAAAGAGTGGAACGATATGGAGCCGATCATGTTTAAAGCATTTGCAATCACACATGAAATTGATTTGAACAAAATTGCAGTTCATTGCGGGATACCGAAAAAATTCACGTGGGAGGAACCGTTAATTTTAAGAGGTGATATCCTGCAGTCAATCCTTCCGCAAGAAGTGAAGGATACCCAACAGATTATGGTCTTTTCGTTTGGAAGCATTGTGTTTATCAATTACTCGGAACCCGCTGAGATTAAGAAATTTTTAACGTTTATCCAGTCCTTTGAGCCTGAAGTAGATTTAACTCATTTTGATAAGTATTCAGATGATTATTCATTGCATGTTAAGGAGACCGATCGAATTCAATACGATGATGAGTATGTAGTGGTGCCTACTTACGAGGAATTCTACCCAGAGTTGATTTCAACTGTCATTGCTAAATCAGTGGCTCTCGAGAAAACAGAAGAGCAGCTTGGAAAAATCCATGACAAGCTTGAAAATATGATTGATCGACTAGAAAAGGGAAAGTTACGAATTGGTAATAAAGAACTGGCACGAACAACTGCTAAAATTGTGCGACACGAGTATAATACCCTAGCCTATATCATGATTTTGGACAAACCAGATATCACATGGACGAGTAGCAATGCTGGGGAATTTTACGACTGCATGGTCGACTTCTTTGAGTTAAACGATCGTTATAAAATCCTAAAAAGCAAAACCGAAATTCTCTATAATATCATGGATGGGTTTTCTACCATAAGTCATTCAATTCGAGGCCTATTCGTTGAGTGGATGATCGTAATCCTCATTCTCTTTGACATTGCCTTAACTATTTTAGGAATTATCGGCCTGCTCCCGTACTAATTGTGTCAACCGGGGCCTGACCCCCAATGCTTTAAAGTGCAAAAGAACCAATGGGCTTTCCATTGGTTCTTTTCCTTTTGTTATACTTTTTTAACTTTTTCTTTTTTGGAATTAGGAAACAGATAGTAACTAAACGAAATAAGAAAATCAATTCCTAGAACGACTGACCATGTACGTAACGTACCCAGTAAGGCTTCAGTGTCTGTTGAGTTTCTTGCTAAATAATGCATTCCCATTAGCAAAGCAGCACCAATTAAATAAGCTAGTACATGTCTGAAAAAACCTTCTATTTCTTTCTTTCCACGTTCAACTCCATAAAGCTTCCCTGGTCTTTCATCAATTTTCAAAACATAGTATTTAAATTGTCTATCGGCCCATGTAATCATTTGTTTTCCAAAAGCTATTGATACCCCGATATAAATCGCGGCAAGTGCGTGTACAAATGTTGCCTGTCCACCACTTTTCAAATCAATTACAGTGAATACTAAAAGTAATAGGTCTATGAGCGGTGTTGAACCTAATAGCCAAATACTTAACTTCTCTTTTTTAAGAATATACCTTGTCACAAGTCCAGCTAAGATAAAGATCCAAAAGCAAATTTCTGCCAATATAATTAAAAAAGTAATCAATTTATATCTACTCCTATCTTTCTTGAAAAAGTAGCGTTTTCGCTTATGTTTAACAAATACTATATATTCGACTGTTTACAATAAATACCTTCTTTCTCTAGCCAGTGATACATTTTATCCCCTATACACAAATTGTTCAAACCTTTTTGAATAGATTGTGAACTAATTCACAAGTATATTGTGAAACTCTTCACAAGGGTTTATTATTTAGACATAGAGATAAAACAAATTAAATCCTTTAAGGAGTGAGTCAAAATGATTAACAACTTTTTAAGAGAAAATCGTATCGTAGCTGGAGTTTTAGCACTTATTCGTATATATCTTGGTTGGAGCTGGATGACAGCTGGTTGGGGAAAAATTACTGGTGGATTTGATGCAAATGGATACCTTGGAAATGCAGTTGCAAACCCAGTACTAGATAAAGGAACTGGAGAAGCCATCTACCCAATGTATAACGCGTTTATCGAAGGGTTTGCGCTTCCGAATGTGGGACTAATCAACTTCTTAATCCCTTGGGGCGAATTCCTTGTAGGTCTTGGATTATTACTAGGTTGCTTAACTACAGCCGCTGCATTCTTCGGAGTCATGATGAACTTCATGTTCATGTTCGCTGGTACTGTGAGCACAAACCCGGAAATGGTTTTACTTGGTGTAATTATCCTAGCTGCAGGCGCTAACGCTGGCCGCTATGGTGCAGACTTCTACGTACTACCATATTTAAGAAAAGTAGCTAATTTCAAAATCAATAAAAATAATAAAACAGGTACAACTGGTACTATTAAGGAAAAGCTTGCTTAATTTAAAAACTCCCCCCCCTTTTTAAAAAGGCTTAGAGATTCCCATTCTCTAAGCCTTCCTTATTGGTCTATAAACTTCCTAAATACGTAGTTTCAAGTTCTACTTCTTTTACTCCGTTCTCATTGTAGACCTTATACGCTTTGGCATTTGGTCTAGAGCTAATGATTTTGTGGAGTTCTTTGTCTATAAAATGAAAAGCTACACCATCGTCTGCTGCGAGTCCAGGGGTTATTTTTCGAGAGTCAACAAATGCTTGAAACGATGGTCTCCGATCCTTTTCTCCATCATAATGTGGACAGTTACTTCCTTCTAGCAGCCCTAAGCACTTCAACGCCTCAAGACGGTCTCCATAGGAATCTGTCACACCTTCTTCAAACCAGCAGATAGACCCAGCACTAACACCCGCTAGAAGAATTCCTTGTTCCCATGCTTTTTTAAAAATAACATCAAGATCCCACTCTTTCCATAGAACTAGTAGATTCTTCGTATTACCACCACCAACATAAATAATATCTTTTTCTAAAATAAAACTTTCTAAATCTCTTGTTGGTGGTCTGAACAAGGATAAGTGAGAAGGCTGACATTCTTGTTTTTCAAAAAAGGTGTAAAATCTAGAAATATAATCGTCCGAGTCTCCACTAGCGGTTGGAATAAAGCAGATTTTAGGATTGTTTTTGCCCGACTGATTAAGAATATAGGTATCTAGTAATGGATTTTCCGGCTCCATCGAAAAGCCGCCACCGCCCATGGCAATGATTTGTTTCATGTTCGTCCTCTCCTTTTTTCATCTTACAATATCAATTCAACAAAAAGGGATGAAACCCTGTGTAGATTTCATCCCGAATCTTTATTTTTCACCAGCTGTTTCTATCACTGGCTGTTTACCAATTGTAGAAGCATACATTTTCCTGCTAACAACCGTCTGTAAAATTAAAAACAGACCCCCCACTGCCCAATAAAGTGGCAATGCTGCTGGAGCAGTAAACGAGAAAATGACAATCATAATTGGTGAAAGTAATCCAATTAATTTAAACTGCTTCTGTTGCTCCACTGGCATTGTGCTTTGTGAAACCTTGAACTGTAGGTAGTAGACAACACCAGCTATGGCAGTAATCATGATATCTGGCTGACCTAGGCTAAACCATAGAAATGAATGTGTCGAAATTTCATGTGATCCACTGATTGCATAAAATAGACCCATCAAGATTGGCATTTGAATAAGGATCGGTAAACAACCCATGTTTAACGGATTTACACCATGCTTTTGATAAAGTTTAAACATGTCTTGTTGCAACTGCTGTTGTTCTGCTTTATCCTTTGATTCTTTTAGCTTTTCTTGAATGGCTTGCATTTCAGGTTTTAGGGATTCCATCTTCCCTTTCATCTCTTGCTGAACTCTATATTGCTTTAGCATAAACGGCATGATCACTAAACGAAGAACCACCGTAATGATGATAATCGCTATTCCATAATTATCGTTAAAAACACCAGCAATGCTCTCAATCGCTATGATAAAAGGTTCAACAAGGTATGTGTGAAATAGGTTTACATCACTCCCAGTAGTTTGCTGACAACCTGTTAAAAGCATAAAAATACTAACTAAAACCAAAACTCCAAATATCTTCTTCAACTCTATCTTCCTCCTACATTTTTAAACTTTATGAATGTTTAAGGAGAAAGAAAGAATCTTCGATATCAAGATCGGAGTATATGTATTTTTTAATAATGTGATGAATCCAAGTAACGACCCAATTTATCACTTTTGTATTTATCGTAAGTTTTGAGATGACGTATAATTCAAATTCATCTTTTATTGAAATATGAGAGTTTAGGCGCGTAAAGTTAGGATCCCATTTAAGTGTGTAAACAAGAGCAATGCCTAAGAGAATGCTCATATAAATTGTATAGATTGTTGAAAAATTCGATATTTCAAGCAATAAATCAAACAATATGATCACCTCTCGATTTGTGGGGCATTAGGTTTTAATGTCTCGCTTTGTTATGTATATACGATGGGGAAGTAGTTTAGGTTTCATTTTTTCTATATAGGTTATTCAGACAGGTTGCGCTCGATTTCTGAACAACGAGTTCGAATCCATAGCTTATTCAGACAGGTTGCGCTCGATTTCTGGACAACGAGTCCCAATCCATAGGTTATACGGACAGATTGCGCTCGGGTACTGGACAACCAGTCCGAATCCACTGCTTATTCGGACAGGTTGAGCTCAAGTACTAGACAACGAGTCAGAATCCACTGCTTTTTAAGGTTAACACGAGACCCTGCAGGCACTTGTGCGCTGATAGAGTTCCAGGTTTCCTTCGATAGCCAATGGATTCTTGAGAATAGCCCTATTCTTTCTTAAAAATCTCTTCAGCCCAAAATAAAAAAGGATGAACTCACAACGATTCATCCTCTCTTTCACATTCATTAATTCAAATTGTCATTCAAATGACGATTAGTAGCAATATTACCTTCTTGGTCAAGCAGATGACTCATTCCACGAACTAATGTATCATCTTCTAACAGGCTCCAAATGTGATAGCCTAAATCTTCTCGTTTTAATAACACTTCTTCTAACACTTGAACCGTTCCAAAGTCATTCAATTCATGTGCTCGCTTAATGGTTTTTCGTAACATGCCTTGAATTTTGATTTCATGCTCAAGGTCGTTTCGAAGGAAGTCACGCATTGTATAACGGCCTTCTGCTTCGTGTTTAATATACGAAATCTCATGTTGTGTTACAGGGTGGGCTGTTGGCACAACTCCTAAACGAGCAACACGTTCTCCAACATCATCGATGTGTTTTTGAGTTACTTCGATATGCTCATCTAAAATATGGTGAAGGCTACCAAAAGACTCAGCACCCTCCGTTAACCAGTGGTGCTTCGTATATTGATGTAATGCCACATTTAATGCACATAAATGTTCATCCAACTGTAAGCCCATTTCTAAGCGTGTCTCATATGGAAGACTAATGCCACATCCTTGTTTTTTGGCAGTTCTAGGCTCTTGACGAAGGATCATTTTATCCATATGTGGATTGTTATGTCCTGGCATAGCTGGGTCAAAGCCTGATTTTGATAATTTAAATTCATCTGGTGAAAATCCTTGCTCTTCTTGATTTTGCAATGTCGTTTCCTCTTTTCTAAAAGTTTTATTAGCTCATTCCTAAATTGCTTTGTACCATTTGATTCGTTTGCATTTGCGTTTGCTGATATGTTTGGATTTGTTTAGTAATTTCACTATTCGCAGCAGATGAAGATGTGTTATACCAGCCTTGCTGTGACATTAATTGATATGTTTGGTTTTGTAGATTTAATGTATCTTGTAAAAGTTGCTGAAACACTTGTCGTACTTCAGGGCAATTTGATTCTGTACAAGCTGTCGTATACTCTCTGGCAGAGCGTTTTAAATCAGCTAAGTATGAATAGACAATGTCTTTTTCTTGAAGTAAAGGCTGTTGATTCATGTTCGTTTCCTCCTTATTGCATTTTTGGTGCAAGTGATTCATGTTGCTGTAATGTTGATAACAATTGATCATAATGCTGTTGATGACGTTGTGATAATTGTTGAAATAGTTGCTGAACCGCTGGTGTTTGTGAATGTGATAAAGACACAACTGCTTGTTTAATTAACAAATCTTCATTCGACATAGAATCAACGATGTACTCTACTTCTTTTGTT
The DNA here is from genome assembly GCF_017873715.1 of Cytobacillus luteolus. Taxonomy (NCBI): domain Bacteria; kingdom Bacillati; phylum Bacillota; class Bacilli; order Caryophanales; family Bacillaceae; genus Litchfieldia; species Litchfieldia luteola. The sequence goes on along the minus strand of NZ_JAGGKM010000005.1, from coordinate 52,059 downwards.
GTCAGTGGCTGTGGCATGTTTTAGCCTCCTTTTTTATAAAATTACTCTATACATTTTTTCCATAGCAAGTTCATTTCATCACAGATACAAAGCGTTAAATACTGGAACAATTAGACTATCCCTTTTGCCTTAAATAGCGTTTGTCATTCATAAATAAGCTCCAAAAGTAAATAAAGCCAGGAAATAAAATCGCAAAGCCAATGATGTAGGTGATAAACACCGCTCTAAATGAATTTGGGTCCGTAAAAGCTGACTCGATTGTTACATTAGGATATATAATGTATGGCAAATGTGCTTTTCCGTAGACATAACTTGCGATTAAATACTGAATTGTAACGGCAATCACCGATAACCTCGGCATCCCTTTCACACCTTTTCGGAACGGGTTTGGTGCGTAAAGGCCAATTCCAACAATTAAAAAGAAGGCAACGGATAAGATCAGGAGTGGAAGGTCTTCCATCATTTTATCGAATAACCAGGTTGCCTCATTCTGTAATGTGATCATGATTAGAAAGGCCATCACTAGAGAAATAGGACCCATTATCTTACCGTCTCTGAGGTAAACACGGTATGCCTCCATTTCATTTGAAGCTTTTGAGTAATCAGCTAATAATAAAGATGAAAGAAAGAGTGTACTGCTTATAGCAAAGCCAATAAATGCATACACATTGGGACTTGTTAGTAACGCAGTAAGGTCTAAATTAGCTGTAATATCTTTAACATCTACATATTGCCCCTGCGTAACAGGCAGAACACTTATTAATATCCCTGGGATAATGATACCTGTGATACCCGAGATGTAGGTCAGTGGCTTTCGATAGTCAGTCGCAATATTTGAAAACACTAAGAATGCACTTCGCAATGCTAATAAAAGTAAAATCAAGCTTCCAGGGATAAGTAAAATTGTACCTAGGCTGTATGCAGCCCTAGGGAACAGGCTATAAACAGCAATAACTAAAGCAACGATGAATGTGTTGGTCACTTCCCACGTAGGAGATAAATAGCGGTTTGCAATATTCGTGGCTTTTGTTTTTTCACGGTTTATATAGACCATTGCCCAAAAGCCGGCACCAAAATCCATAGTCGCCATAATTGCATAGATAAAGACGAATCCCCAGAGTACGGTAATTGCGAGAAGAGCATCAGCCATACGCATAACCTCCTATGAATTTGAACTGAATAATGGGACTCCCTTTTTTTCTGCTCGTTCGAGATCGTCTAATTCTGTGTTTCTTCTAAAGAAGTAGAGCAATACCGAGACGACAGCAATCCCTAAGATAATGTAAACAATGATAAATGAGATGAATAATACGTTTAAGTTGGTAGCGGTCGTTGATGCCGCAGCAGTGGTTAGGACTCGGTAAATGACCCACGGCTGACGTCCTGTACACGCAAATACCCACCCAAACTCAATCGCAAGTACTGCCAATGGACCCATGGTCACTAGTCCCCAAAGCATCCACTTCGGATAGTAGTCTTTCTTTAGTATTTTTCGCCAAGCAAACACGAAAAGCGGTACTAAGATCAGCAGAGTGCCAATCCCAACCATTGCATTAAATAAGGTATGGACAAATAGCGGAGGCCACATTGCTTCTGGAAAATCATTTAACCCTACAACAACTGTGTCAAAGCTATCTCCAGCAAGATAACTCAGTGCCCAAGGAATTTCGATTCCCCACTTTATGGTCTGTGTTTCTCTATCCGTAAAACCACCAATGGCAAGTGGTGCATGTGATTGTGTCTCAAATAACCCTTCCGCAGCAGCAAGCTTCTCAGGTTGGTATTCATGTAAATATTGCGCGGCTTCATGTCCATTTGTCGCGGTAAAAAAGGCGAAGATTCCACCAACAATTAGGCTTATCTTTAGTGCTTTTTTATGAAAGTTATAGACGCGCGATCCTGCTTCATTTTTCATCATTTTATAAGCAGCCACTGATGTCACAACAAACGCCCCAACCACGTACGCTGATAAAGCAACATGCCCGGCTGTTACGAAGAAGCTTGGGTTAAAAAAAGCAGCCCACGGATCAATATCAACATACTGACCATTTTCATAACGGAATCCTCTTGGTGTCCCTTGGAAGGCATGGACATTTGTAATTAATACAGCTGAAGCTAGTGCTCCAATAGCTACTAGGGTCAAGCTTAGAATCCGCATCCACGGAGCAATTCTTTCGGCAGCGTATACATAGATTGACATGAAGAGTGCCTCAATAAAAAATGCATACATTTCAATTTGGAAAGGCAGAGGCATTACTCGACCGACCACTTCCATAAAACCGGGCCAAAGCAGAGATAACTGCACGCCGGCAATCGTTCCTGTCGGAATACCAACTCCCAACAGTACCGCAAAGGTTTTCGTCCAACGCTTGGCCATTACCACATACTCTTGATCCTTTGTTTTTTGATAAAGAAGCTCTGCAATTAACATCATCAATGGCAGGCCGACCCCTATCGTTGCAAAAATGATATGAAAGGCCATCGTTGTCCCGAATAATGAACGGGCTAACAGTAAGTCATCCATCTTACATACATCCTCTCGTGAGAGCCATGGGGACAGTCCCCCTGGTTCCTATCGTGATAACATCTTGATAATTATTTCCAATTAAACCATTAATATGTAAAAAATTTTTTCGTTGTGGAGGTGCCAAAGGGAGGTGCCAAGGTGGTGCCAAGGGGACGGTTCTCCTGGCCCCATGTCCACCAGTCTCAGTGCCTGTTTCCTTGCTCTTTTTTTGAATGAAACAAATTGTTCAAATCTTTATGAATAGATTGTGAACTAATTCACAAGTATATTGTGAAACCCTTCACAATCGATTATGATTTAAGTGTAAAGAAAAACAAATAAATCCTTCAAGGAGAGGATCAAAATGATTAACAACTTCTTAAGAGAAAACCGTATCGTAGCTGGAGCTTTAGCACTTATTCGTATATTTCTTGGTTGGAGCTGGATGACAGCAGGTTGGGGAAAAATTACTGGTGGATTTGATGCAGGTGGATATCTAGGAAATGCTGTTGCAAATCCAGTACTAGATAAAGGAACTGGTGAAGCCATCTACCCAATGTATAACGCGTTCATAGAAGGTTTTGCACTTCCGAATGTTGGACTAATCAATTTCTTAATACCTTGGGGAGAATTCCTAGTAGGTCTTGGATTACTTCTAGGTTGCTTAACAACTGCAGCTGCATTCTTCGGGCTAATGATGAACTTCATGTTCATGTTCGCTGGTACAGTGAGCACAAACCCTGAAATGATCTTACTTGGTGTGATTGTCCTAGCTGCAGGTGCTAACGCTGGCCGCTACGGTGCAGACTACTTCGTACTACCATATTTAAGAAAAGTAGCTAACTTCAAAATCAACAAAAATGATAAAACAGGCACTACTACAGGCACTGTAGAAGAAAAACTTGCTTAGTTTGATTCCTCCATTGCCCTCTAACCTCCCACCATACCCGATGGTGGGGGAGGGACTTTTTGAGAGTCATATATAAACATTAAAAGGCTTAGAGATTAGTTCTCTAAGCTTTTTCAATGTTTATCGTACTTGCTAGGTAAATAAAGAGTGTTAAGGGAAATGAAATGATTCTCTGTACCATTGAAACTTTATGTGACCTATACTGTTGATTTTGCTCTTTCGAGGGCTCATAAACTCATTTATGTGACCTGTACTTGTTCATTTTGCTCTTTCGAGGGCTCATATACTCATTTATGCGACCTCTATTTGTTCTTTTTGCTCTTTCGAGGGCTCATAAACTCATTTATGCGACCTCTACTTGATCATTTTGCTCTTTCGAGGGCTCATAAACTCATTTATGTGACCTCTGCTTGATTATTTTGCTCTTTCGAGGGCTCATAAACTCATTTATGCGACCTCTACTTGATCATTTTGCTCTTTCGAGGGCTCATAAACTCATTTATCCGACCTCCATTTGTTCTTTTTGCTCTTTCGAGGGCTCATATACTCATTTATGCGACCTCTATTTGTTCTTTTTGCTCTTTCGAGGGCTCATAAACTCATTTATGTGACTTCTACTTGATCATTTTGCTCTTTCGAGGGCTCATAAACTCACTTACGCCATCATATTATTGCAAATTTACTCCTATACCCATCTACCAGGATTATTTCAATAAAAAAATCCCGCCATTTTCTTAGCAGGATCCATCATCTATTTTAAATTATATAAGCTGCGATCCTAGTTTGTAAGGGATAAAAAATGCTTGGCTTATACATTATTCTCTATTTTTGCATTACGCGAGATTCTAGTTGTTCTGTAAGGTTCCTCTTACGTAATTCTTCTTCTAACATAGAAATGAACTCATGACTCAACTTCAATTCTATGGCACTATAATAAGCTTCAATTAACTTCGAATCTGATATCTTCAACTCTAGATTTACCCCTTTGTCTTTATTATTACTCTCTAGAAGTAATGATAGCATTAGCTAGTCAACCTGGCTCAGGCACTGCTTTGTTCTCTAAAACTTGTATGGCTTTTGATAAGCATTCATGGTAAAAATCTTCTTTACCTTCGAGTCCTTTACCAGCTATTGCTTGTTTTATTCTTATATAATTATCAATGATGTGCTCTGATTTCATGCCACGGCTGGTTAATAGTGTGTTTAACCACTCCGTATAATCAAGGAACGCTTGGTCATTGTTTAATTTATAGGCCACTTCAAGTGTATTAAAATGATGCTGATTGTCTTCACGGCATTTCTTTTTACCATGTTCACCGAATCTTGTAAGTAATTCGGGATAAGCAGCGTAAATATCGGATACAACCTCATCAATAATTGAATCTATGTTATAGGTGCTCATGTTGCCACCACCTTATATTGTTCCACTTTTGGTATCACTTGTGCAAGTTCTTGGTCCGGGTATTTTTTTTCAAGCTCATGAATTTTCTTAAATTCTTCACTTGTTACCCATTTCATATAACTCTCCTTCGTGTCGAAGGTTAATTGTACAGTTAAATAGTTTGGTTTCTTTTGATTTTGCAATAGCTGAAATTGCAAAAAACCCTTCTGCTTTGTCCACTGAGCGAGAACGGTTTTTATAGATCTGTATAACTTCCTCCACCTTATCCATTGCTGGAATTTCAAAGGTTGAATGAACAATATACACTTGCTTCATCTCCAAATCTATAGTTCTATCGGAAGTACAATAATAAAAGTAGACCCTTCACCAGGTTTACTTAGCACTTCAATAATACCACCATGGTTTTGAATAATTTTCAGACAAACAGCTAACCCAATGCCTGTCCCTTTTTCTTTTGTAGTAAAAAACGGAGTGAACAGTCTTTTCTTTGTTTCCATGTCCATACCTTTCCCATTATCTTGGACAGATATTTGCAGGGTATTTTTTGTAAGCAGGGTTCGGATGGTGATTTGACCATTTCCTGTATTTTCACTACCTTCAATGGCATCAAAAGCATTCGTAATTAAGTTATACATGACTTGCTTGATTTGCTTTGGATCGATGTCTATTACAGGGAGGATTTGTTCCTTCATATAATTTAATTCACAATGGAAATTTGAAGCTAAGCCTTGAGTAGAGTTGATCACTTCTATGATCATTTTTTGAATATTGACTTGCTCCACTTCAGGTACTGAAGGATTAGTAGTGCTCAGGTATTGATAGATTAGGTTATTTGCATGATCAACCTCTTCTAATGCAATATCTGCATAGTGGTCCTTTTCTACCTCAATTAGATATGGCTTCAGCAATTGAAGGAATCCACGAATACTTACTAGTGGTCTCTTTAACTCATTCGCGATACTAGCTGCCATTTTCCCGAAATTATTGAGGTTCTCATGGTGCATGACGACCTGTTCCATTTTCTTCAACGTATTTTCCATTTGCTCTTGTTTTTCTAACAATGTAAGATTCTCAGTTTCTAGTTGTTTTTCAAGCTTTGAAATAATCGCTTGAATCTGTTGGATGCTTTCTTGTTTTTCAATACAAAAAACAAAGATTCGAGCATCGCCTTCCCACTGAGTATATACATCATACAGAAGAAGAGAGTGATTTTTAGTCATTAAATTCAGTTCCATTTTTGAGCTAGCAAATACAGGTTTCATAAAGCGTTCTGCTTTTTTCCGACTGCCAAAGTCTACCAATTCTAAAAAGTTAGCTGCGGCTGGGAACTGACTTAATGCCTCTTCAGATCCTCCTGTTATGTTAAAATCAGCATCGATCACAAAAAACGGAAACGGAATAAACTCAAACGATTTTTTAAGTAATTGCATGTGGTTGATTACACAGCTTGTTATCTAAAAGCAATGCTTCAAGGTTGTATAAGTCTTTTAGTACAAGGACATTTTCAGGACAATCGCTTTCTAAATGATACAAGGATGTGATTCTCCCTCCTACGATAATTTTTGGTTCATACTCCAATTGGTCTATTCTTTTTAAAAATTCCGTAAGCGCTGGAAGATTGTAAATAAGGGAGACAGATATCCCAATCACATCTGGTCTCCATCTATTGGCATATATAATAGAATCATTAGTTGGTAGATTTGCTCCAAGATAACGAGTATCCCACCCATGTTCTTTGAACAAAGATGATACTAGCTTCATTCCTAGAGAATGTTGTTCTCCTTCGATGCAAAAGAGCATTGCCTTCGGTGTTGTACTAGTAGAATGTATCTCATTTTCTATACTACCATTAGCTGGTATCGTATCCAATGTATATCTAGAAATTAGTAGATTACAAACATTCGAAGCGACATGTTCATCTGCTACAGTAATCTCATTGATTTCCCACAAGTCCCCAACATAACGCATAGCTGCAGCTAATATATCTTCAAAAAGAAAGACACTGTCTCTTCCCTTAATCCACTCACTAATCAGCTTCCAGGAAGTGGACTCGTCCCCAATTAACATATATTGAACTAACTCTTTTATTCTATGATGATCCATGATTATTACACTCACCCGCCCTGTTTGTTATTTATTCAGGCTTGTATAAGTTTATTGCAAAGGATAATTATAAACAACATCTTTAGTTTGGTAAAGGGTAATGAGGATTTGTTATGTGGCTGGAGATTTTCGGACTGAGAGGCCGTTATATCTGTATTTGGGGCTATTTTTGAGTAGATTAGGACTCAGATACCGTTATTTGCTAGAATTCGAGGTAAATTGATCATGATTCTAGTGAATAGCGGCATCTGAGTCCGCTTTGCCTATCCAAAACCCTCTTTTGGAAGAAATAACGGTATCTGAGTCCACTTTTTTGAAGAATTGTAATCTTGGAGTCAATTTCGGAATTATTCGGGAGATAAGTGAACATTCGCGTTCGACTCAACAAAACTGCACCCCAATTGGTGCAGTTCCCCCCCTCAATTCGCAGGCGGCATAGGCACTAACTGTTTTTGCACAGCATAAATCACAACCTGTGACCGACTTTTCACATCAAACTTCTTAAAGATTTTACTAACATGAATTTTCACAGTTTTATCGCTGATAAAAAGCCGTTCAGCTATTTCCTTGTTGCTTAAGCCCTCTACTAAACACATAAGCACTTCACGCTCTCGTTCAGTAAGAGATGAATCCTGAACTTGCTCCTGTTGATTCTGTTGGTGGAAGCTTAATAGTTTCTTCGTCATCGAAGGGTGGATGACAGACTCACCGCGAGCTACAGTTCGGATCGCTTCAATGACTTGGTTGGAAGGAGCGTCTTTTAATAAATAGCCGTCTGCACCTTCTCGAATGGCTGCCATAAAAAATTCATCATGGCTATGCATCGTTAACACGAGAACTTTGATCCCCGGGTACTGCTTCTTTAAAATTCCCGTAACCTCTACCCCATTCTTTTTCGGCATGTTAATATCCATTAACACAACATCAGGCTGACAGGTCTTCACTTTTTCGATGGCATCCTCTCCTGATACAGCCTCACCTACAACGGTGATGTCATCTTCGAGTTCAAAAATATTACGTAAACCATCTCTTAACACGGCATGGTCATCCACTAACAGTAGCTTGATCATCTATATACCCTCCTTCTAATCCCATTTTTGGTACGGTTATTGTCACTTCTGTACCGACTCCCTCTTTACTATCAATCTGTAGAGTTGCATTAACTTTGTCCGATGCATCGTTCATTTGTAAAATACCAAAGTGAGGCTGATCTTGAGCTTTTATCATCGCTTGAAACAAGGAGAAGCCCTTGCCATTGTCTTTTATTTTTAAAAGAATATGTTCTGTCTGATAACTTAGAAGAATATCAATCTTTGTGGCTTCTGCATGCTTAATGCAATTTTGCAGACTTTCGTTACAAGTATCAAATAATACTTTTTCAACCATCGAGCTTAATTGAACTTCTTCTCCTCTAATCTCAAATTGAATTTCCTGTTGAAATTCATTTTTAATGGATTCAATTCGTTTCGTAATAGCTGTGATTAGGCCTACTCGTTCGGTTGGGTAGGGTCTTAAGGCATAAATCGATTCACGAACTTCTTTTAAACAACTACGGAGCTTACTAACACTGTCCCCCACGAGTTTAATGGCTTCGTCTGGATGCTTGGTGAATTTACGCTGTGAGGTCTCAAGCTTCATGACTGCCCCAGCCATCGTTTGTGCCACACCATCATGAATATCACGAGCAATGCGGTTACGTTCCTCTAGCAAAATACGTTTTTCTTTTTCATTAAATAACATTCTCGTTTTGATAACTGCTGCAAGTTGGTTGGATAAGGTGGCTATGGAGCTAATATCATTTTCCTCAAAGCTTTTCACTCTGCTTCTGCCTAGGACAAACATCCCGACGGTCTCATTTTCGATTACCAGTGGAGAGTAGACGACCGCTTTTATTTCTGAGGTAAAACACCTACCAATCTGCTTATCAGCCTTCCTTCGGTCATTGTAAATACTAGGTTTTTTCATATTTTCATAGATGTATAGAAGCTCGGCCGAGGGGGTGTGGTCCTTAGAGATTGGCCCAGCCTCCATCCGACGTTTCCACATTCCATCTTCTTTGACCCAGAGAACGCTAGCCTCGACTTTTATAAAATCATTAATACTATCCTTTAGGACTGCCGCCCATTCCTTGGTTGGTAGCAGTCGATTCAGTTCCGAGGTAATAGAAAAAAGTGCATCTAGACGCTTCTTTTCATTTTTTAACCGAACAATCACTGAGCTTAGGAGCGAGAGACCAACTAAAGGTGAGAAGAAAAAGAAGTATGCTGCTACGTCAATTTCTCCACGATTTTGACTTCCTAGGAAAAATAGCAGTGATCCATATACTAGGGAGATTGTGGCACTATTTAATTCCATCAGTGTTTTTTGTTTCCAGACTGAGAATGGATAAGGCTGTGGCCGAACAAGTAAAACGATGTCCACAAAGATGTTATTGAAAAAATAGAATAAGAACAGCAGCAAGAAATATTCTGCAATATTACTTGTGATTGTTGTTTGTTGGAGAAAAGGGATTTGCATATAATAGACTATTCGTTCAGCAAGTAGGAAGCTGAGCACAAATTGAGCTGGATTAAAGCTAATTGTCCTAAGTGGCCTGCGCTGAGCAATATTCACAGCCAATACGGCTAGGGCAAAGACAACAATTGTGTTTGATAGGCCAAATAGTATGTACAACACATAGACGAAAGGAAAGACAATCGAGCTAAATCCTTTCCACACTGGCATTGGGTAGTACTCACATACGGCTAAAAAAACGGTGAGAAGGATGAAGACGAAAATGTCTCTTGGTTTTTCTAAGGTAAACAAGCTTGTTAGGATGACGAGCCACCCAACTATACTAACGGCTGTCATGTACAATTTTGAAAGCTTCTCCCTATTCTGCAAGGTCATTTTTTGTTTCACAACGCTCCTCCTGTTTGGATGGGACATGGGTTTTATTAGAGCTAAAGTTAAGATACGATAAATAATTTCATATTATTCTGTTAATTTAATGTTAAAGGGAAGCTGTAAAAAGTACAATACAAAACTTTGTTTGATTCTTCGATTCTAGTTTGTGAATACACGAAAAAACCCAGACTGGTCGAATGGCAAGCCACTGACCAACCTCGGGTCAAACTTCTTTAAAAGAAGTTTGTTAAAACATTATCCCAAACATTCCACTCCACCGCTATTGCTCAAAAGATATATTTATGTAGTACAAAGGTAGTATGTAGATTCCGCATTAAAAACAGACCTGCTTAAATAAGCAAGTCCGAAAGATGAATATTAACTTTACCACTTTAAAGCACCGGGGGTCAGGCCCCAGAAGACACAATTTTTATCGCTTTAAAGCGCTGGGGGTCAGGCCCCGGGTTTTCCTTTGAGGTTTTTGGCGATGTCTTGTATGAGTTCATTTGCGTCTATGTTTTTAAGGTTTTCACCTTTGATGTATGCTCGAAGCATGATTTGCCTAAGTTTTTCTTCGGTTATGTTGTAGTTTCTTTCGTGGATGTTCTCTTTCCTATCCAAGTTTTGATTCACCTCGCTTGGAGTCTCTGGTAAAAAACGATCTTTAAGATAGTTTATAGATTTTTCGAGAATGTGTGACTAGTTATGGGGGTGCTATGATTCAAGCCTGGATTCTTTGGAGGCATTTCCATTCATTTTGAGGTATAATAAAAGGATGATGATTTTTACAAAAGGGCTTGGGGGACAACGTTCATGCTGCAAAATGAAGTATCGAAAGAACAGATTGAGCATTTTGCTGAAAAACTGCAGTCATTATATAAATACGATAACGAAGTAGACAGGAATCTCATTAAAAAAGGACTTGTTTTGTATCGACAGGGCAGTGTGTATAATGTAAACCTTGTTGGAAATGAGATTGTTGGACGGGTTCAGGATGTAACACCTGTTGATGTTACGCTTGATTTGGATTTTCTAGAGATGAGTTCATGTACTTGTCCAACTGGTGGTTTCTGCCGACATCAATTTGCGGTATTCTTCTCAGCCATTTCTACCAGTGGAATCGGTGTTGGAAAGCTTTTAGATGAATGGAAATCAGGTGGAGTGAATAAGAAGCTCACGCTTGCTGATATTCCGGTTATGAGGGCACGTGATTTAAAGCCTTTTGAAGAGGCTTCGCTAGAAAGCTGGGCTGCCTTTTTTGACTCAGAATACAAGAAGTTTGTTGGAGATCGCTCTGAAAGTGACTATTACTTTATTTCGAGCATTTACCATCGTTATTTTTCAACCTTAAAAAGTAAAGCACCAAGTGGCACTCAGCATAGACGCTTATTTATCATCTATGCTGGTATTACTAGTATCCAAAAGATTATTGAGATACTACCAAAACTAAAGCTAACCAATTACCAATTTGATTCTACGGTCAAACCGTATGTTCAAAATTTTGTGGATGCTGTTATAGATAATGCTTATGAATTGCAAGCTGTTACCTTCTCATTTTCTCTGGAACCTTTACTTGAAGAGATGCAGGAGAAAATTCGAGATGGTTTGCTTGAAAATACTTGGTTTCAATACGAACGTTTTCATTTGTACCGGATGCTTTGGAGTACGATTTTCAATCGGAAAAATTGGGTCGAGCGCGAGACTGAAGTTATTTTACAAATGAAAGAAGAAAATGGCTGGTCAGGTGGAATGGCTATGGCACTTGCACACTTATCCTTCCTCTCAAAGCGTGATCAGGAAGCAATCGAGTATTTAGAGTTATTAGATACCCCTGCCATTTACTATACATTTTGGTGGATGAATGAATTATCCGAGGAGCAACAGTGGGGTCGTTTACAGCTCTGGTTGAACTATGCGGATAAACATTTTGAAACGTTTATTCAAGGCTTGCACTCTTATGAAAGTCGTCGTCACATGACACGGACGTTTTTAAAAATGATTACGGATTATGCGTCTGAATATGATGAGAGTTTATATCTAAATATGATGAAAAAGCTGATGCCATATAGCTATATTGAGTTTACGACCTATTTATTTGAAGAGAAAAATTATCATGGTTGGGTAGAACTTCAATTGGCAGTTGGTTATGAAATAGAAGACCATGACAAATATATTTTAAAAATAATTGAAGATACCGATCGCGCGGCGCTACTACCGTTATACCATCAGGCCGTTTCAAAGGCATTGAAGCAAAAAAATCGCCCGAGTTATAAACGTGCTATTAGGTATTTACGCAAATTGCGGAGTTATTATCGTAAATTAAAGCAAGAAGAAGCCTGGGATGATTACATCACCAAGCTTTCAGCTAAAACAAAGAGGCTACGAGCTTTTCAAGAAGAATTACTAAACGCAAAATTTATAAGCAGCTAGGAGGTGACGTGGATGCTTGAGATTGGCTTAATGATACTAGATGCAGAATGGGTACCTGAAAAAGGCTTTTATGTTTGGTGTACGGATAAGGAGAACCATACTGTTGAGCTTGATAGCTGGCGTGACCGTGTATTCTCACGACACAAGGCATCTTTTTACGGCACTTTCCTTGAGGAAACATCGATTGGAAAACACGAAGCCGTTTTGTTATCACCTTGGCTAGCGTTGGATTTTTTTGCAAATGCCATGGATGGGTCTCTGCTGACGATTGAATGTAGTGGAAAGGTGCAGGAATACATGATGGCAGCAAAACCACTATATGAAGTTCTTGAATCTGGCGAGTTCATGCCTGACTTTTCACAGTGGCGTGAAGGTACATTTGGTTGGAAAACAGATGGAGAGTTAGATGAGTTTTCCACAAAATGGCTAAGTTCTTCTTTACTTGATTGGACCCGAGAGGATTCTGGGTTACGAGAAGCCTGGGAAGAAATCACTGAGGACTACCCTCTAATTGTTAGCACAGAAACTGACTCATTTGTCGATGAACAGAACTGGCTTGAACTGATTGGCTGGAAAAAGGATGAAACACCGTTCCAAGTTATTTTACGTATTGATGAACCTGAAGTAGACAATGGAAACTGGAAGCTTGAGACCATTTTACAAAATAAAAACGATTCCGACGACCAGATGGTTTGGCATGGTATTATGCCGCGTAAATGGGAGGCCTATGCTAACCGAGTCGAGCGCGATCATGAACTATGGGGTAAAATTGTTCCAACGCTTAAGGGTAGGTACGAAGGAATTGCTGGGGAGATTACTGAGCTTGAGGCTTGGGACTTCTTGATGGAGGATAGTCAGCGATTGATTAATGCTGGGGTAGAAATTCAGTTACCTGCATGGTGGCAGGCGATTAAGGAAGCTCAAATGGCTGTGAAGGCGAAGGTTAAAACTTCAGCTTCCACATCAGGTCGACAATCGTTTGTTGGTTTAAAATCCATCATTGATTTTGACTGGCGTTTTTCAACCAATGGGGTTGAACTATCTGAAGATGAATTTATGCAACTAGTTGATCAAAAACGCCGCCTGATTAATATTCGTGGAAAATGGATTAAATTAGACCCTGCGTTTATGAAACAGGTCCAATCGATTTTACAAAAAGCAAACAAGGAAGGCTTGCATTTCCGCGATGTGCTTGAACAGGAACTGTTACGCGGTGAAGATGGAGCAGCTGAAGGATTCGAGGATGACAACCGGGCCTTTGCCAAGATAGAAATTCAATTGAATCGTCACCTTTCAAATATGATTAAGCAACTGACCGAAATCACAGAACTACCAAAAGTGGATGTACCTACTAGTTTCAAAGGCGAACTCAGACCTTATCAGCAACACGGTGTCGAGTGGCTCTTGTTTTTACGTAGGTTCGGATTCGGCGCTTGTTTAGCCGATGATATGGGATTGGGTAAGACCATTCAGATGATTGCTTACTTCCTAACGGTAAAAGAACAAAGTTCTCAATCGAAACCAGCACTCATCATTTGTCCAACATCCGTTCTCGGAAACTGGCAAAAAGAACTTGAAAAATTCGGTCCTACATTGAATGTTCATTTGCATTACGGGCCTAATCGCGGTAAAGGTGAGGATTTCAAAGCTGCCGTTAAGGGTGCTGATGTTGTGCTCACTTCGTATGGGTTATCTCATCTTGATTTTGAGGAGCTTTCGGACCATGAATGGAGTACAGTTTGCTTAGATGAGGCACAAAACATAAAGAATGCCCACACAAAACAATCTCGTTCAATTCGAAAATTACATGGTGAACACCATATTGCATTAACCGGAACGCCGATGGAAAACCGCTTAACTGAGCTGTGGTCGATTTATGACTTTACGAATGCTGGCTATTTAGGTAGCCTAGGTCAATTTCAAAAGCGTTATGTCGCACCTATTGAAAAAGACCGTGATACTGAAAAAATCGAGCAGGTACAAAGGTTAATACGACCATTTTTATTAAGACGTACGAAGCTTGATAAAGAGGTTGCATTAAATCTACCTGAAAAACTAGAGCAAAAAGAATACTGCCCACTAACGGTTGAACAGGCTAGTCTTTATGAACAGCTTGTAAAGGATACATTTGAACAAGTTGAACAGCTTGCCGGCATGCAGAGAAAAGGGCTAATTTTAAAAATGCTAAGTAAGCTAAAGCAAGTTTGTGACCATCCTGCACTTTATCTGAAAGAAGGGCAACCAAAGGATATATTAGGTCGCTCAAGTAAGATGGAAAAGCTCAGTGAACTTGTTGCGAATATCCGCGAACAAAATGAAAGCTGTTTAATTTTCACCCAATATATTTTTATGGGAGAAATGATTCGAGAGGAATTGGAGAAGCAATTTGGTGAATCGGTCTTATTCTTAAATGGAAGTGTTTCAAAGGCCCACCGTGATGCGATGATTGAGGATTTCCAAGATGGCAAGCATTCGATTTTAATTCTGTCCCTAAAGGCTGGCGGAACCGGTCTGAACTTAACAGCTGCTAATCATGTAATCCACTATGATCGTTGGTGGAACCCAGCAGTTGAAAATCAAGCAACAGACCGAGCCTACCGTATCGGACAAAGTCGATTCGTTCACGTGCATAAATTCATAAGCACCGGAACACTCGAAGAAAAAATCGACGACATGCTCGAACAAAAACAATCACTCAACGACCAAATTATCCAATCCGAATCCTGGATCACCGAACTCTCCACCACTGAGTTAAAGGATCTATTTACACTAAGATAAATGCGGGGCCTGACCCCCAGCACTGTGACGCAGTAAAGCACCGGGGGTCAGACCCCCGACGAGGTAATGCTTTAAAGCAGTGGGGGGTCAGGCCCCTGATGACACAATTGGAAGGGTGTTGTTATGGCTGAAACGAGTAAGGTTAAGAGAAAAAGCCGAAGTAAGAAGGCTGTTGTTGTGAGTGAGAAGCATCAGAATAAGTCAGAGCAGTGGCAGCGCTTTTATCAGTTGGTTGAGCAGAGGTTGAAGAAGTAGATTCAGAGTGAAAACTTAGTGGGTGGTTGCTTGTTTGGCAGCTATCCACTTTTTTTTTGTGTTAAAACACAGAAAAAACCAACCTTGGTAGGTTGGCAAAATTCTTAGAGGTGGTGGTGCGTGGATTCATTCATTCTCTATTATTCTTAATTTTTGTCTAGCGATTCGTTTCGAGGCTTCCTTTCGAAGGAATCTAACTGCACGAAGGTTCATATTCACTTTTTTGTTTCGGTATAGCCCTCTAGTATGGAGTTTATTTCAATGAAGCGTTTGGATGTGTTATGTTCAATGGAGTCAAATCTATCACAAATTTGTTCTTGTAGTGTTTCGAGGTGTCTGCCAATGCCTTTGGCTAAGGTCTCTATTCGTTCTTCAAAGAGTCTGAGTTCTTCGTCTCTCATCTGCGACCCTCCATTAAAGTATAGTTCGTTGGTTTTCTTATTTAGTCTCTAACTAATCTATCAATTAATTTTCGACCAGCTCACGTGACTGTTGTGGTTTTGTTCCTAGAAACTTTACGGATTCTGCCAAAACATCGGTCACATAAATTTTTTGACCAGTTTCATTTTCATAGTTACGAGTTTGAATTCTACCAGTAACACCAATAACTGATCCCTTTTTACAATAATTTGCTGTATTTTCTGCTGTTTTCCTCCAAAGAGTACAATTAATGAAGTCTGTTTCAACTACTCCATCACTTGTTTTAAAATTTCTTGCTACCGCTAGTGTGACATTTGCAACGGCCTGTCCGTCTGCAGTGTACCTCAAATCTGGATCTTTTGTTAATCTACCAACCAAAATAACATTGTTAATCATATCTATATTCCTCCCAATAATATGTTTTCACACGCCCATCTTATAACAAAAAATTAGCGAGGTAAAATCGATAAAATTAAAGAAAAAGATGTAATTTGAAATACAAAATTTAATTTTATGCTAAGACAAAATTAAATTTTGTATCGAAAAAACATATCAATTTTATAAATTTATTACTTTTAAAATATTTTTTTCAATCAATTCTTTTACACTGTCTAATAGGATTGGACAAATTTGTATGTTATACTTTTTGTAAAAGTACGAATAGAGGAGAGTGTTTCTTTTTGAAAACCTTTAAGCTAGTTTCTCTCGCTATTGTTCAAACTCTGGAAAACTCAAAAGTAATCGAAGAAATATCATTACTAGACGGGTTAATCATTCATAAGTTGGATGGAGAAAATGGATGGTTAATCGAAGTATATGTTGATAAAAAGTATAGTGAGTTATTTGAATCTCTACACGAGAAAAATGAACAAATTCATATTCAAGCAACTATTACGAAAAAGAGTAATGATCCCGCATCACTGTATGCAAAGATTAAATCAATTACTGTGATGGAAGAACATATTAGTATCTTAATGGATGCGAATATTGTAGATAAACTTGACCTTGCGGAGTTGGTTCTATCTGATTTAGTGGAGGAAGGTTTGCAGGGAGCCGAACTTTTACAACAGTTTAAGCTCAGATTAAGAGAAAAACGTGGGAGCGCTGCCCCGATCAAGGCTAATAGATAATATTAACATCGAAGCTTAGATTTAGAGTCTAGGCTTTTTTAAATTCTTTTTCAAAAATAAAGACAGGATCGATTCATCCTGTCTTAAGGTCTACCTATTACTCTTCGTCATCTTCTCCAGTTGTATCACCAGGTGTTTCTGTTCCTGTACCGGCATCACCATTTGTACCTTCACCGTTCATGTCTCCCTCACCAGGAGTTGTACCTTCACCGTTCATATCCTCTTCACCAGTGTTAGTATCTTCATCACCAGTCATATCGTCCATTTCTTCCTCAACATCATTTTCAAGCTGATTGTCCTCTGGCGGTGGATCTTGATCGTCAGCTGCACAACCTGAAACAAGCATCGCTGCTAATAAAGAACTCATTAGCATAACAAACCATTTTTTACTCATATGAAATTTCTCCTTTCATTAATTAGATTAAATGTTGGACCTAACTATTATTCGGTCTGTGAGTAGCTTTCCCTAAATTTTACTTTTATTACATTAATATTATATTTTTGTATAAAAAATAAAAAAACCGCCCCCATTTGAGGACGACTTTCATCACCTATTCTTTTTTATCACCTAACGCAAACATAATCTCTGTTTCACATACGATTTCTCCATCAACCGTTGCGATCCCTTTACCTTTACCGATCGGTCCACGAACTCGAGTCATTTCTACCTCGAGACGCAGCTGATCTCCAGGCTTCACTTGTTTTTTGAAACGGCAATTGTCTATCCCTGTAAAAAAGGCAAGACGCCCACGGTTATCCTCTTGTTTTAACATGGCTACTGCGCCAACCTGAGCAAGTGCCTCAACGATTAGAACACCTGGCATTACAGGATAGTCAGGAAAATGGCCATTGAAGAATTCTTCATTACTGCTTACATTTTTTATCCCGACCGCACGTTTTCCTTCTTCTATTTCTAAAATTCGATCGACGAGTAAGAATGGGTACCTGTGTGGAATAATTTCTTTAATTTGAGTGATATCTAGCAAAGCAAATACCTCCTTTATGTATATAACAACCATTATAATGGAAAGTTGGACGAGTGTCAGGTTTCCTAGTACGGATTTATCGATAAGAAAAAAAGAAGCTAGCCCACGCTACCTTCTTCCTACTATCTCTATTCTGAATCTTTATTCACTAGGTCAACTAAATGCTGCCATGTTGATTTATCAAATGCTTCAGAGATTTTGCCTTCTCCAATTACGCCATATCCAACTGCTATTCCTGACATGACACTAATTGTAACAAGTATCGCTATTAGGACGAGACGAAGCCAAATTGGAATGAGGCGAATTCGAATCTTTCTCATACTCTTCTGCTCTGATTCATTATTCAATTCCGTTTCCATTTCCCGCAAACGAGCTCGACGATAGCTTTCGCGTGAATTTCCGCTTTTTTCTTCCAGCTTTTTTTCACGTGTATTGTTAAAATCAGTAGCCATTAAAATTCCCCTTTTTATCTGATGCCATTGACAAGACCCATCATTTGGTCAGCAATTGAAATTGTTTTGGCATTGAATTGATAAGAACGCTGTGTTACAAGTAGCTCAGACATTTCAGTTGATATATCTACATTTGATTGTTCTAATGCACCTTGTTGTATACCGATTTGATCACCAGCTACTAATGTTAATACATCATCAAGTGTAACGTTTAAGTTATCAAGGTTAGGTAAAGCGAAGAGGTTATTTCCTTTTGATTCTAGAAGTTGGGGGCGATTCATTTGAACAATCCCTAAATCAAAAGTCTCTTCTCCACCCTCTGTGGTAACAGATACTTGACCGGTTGAGGATATAGATATGTTTTTTGGGTTATCTTCAAAAACAATCGATTCCCCATTTTGATCAAGAACTGGATGACCCTCACTTGTTACTAACATGACTAAGCCCGTACCTTCCCCTAGTGGAGATAAATATAGAGAACCATCTCTAGTATATCTTGTGAATTGCTCGCCATTCTCTTCAACTCGAACTTGAAGAAATTGACCTTCTTTAGTTAAAGCAATATCAAGTGGACGTTCGGTCGAAACAATTGTTCCAACCGAAAACAAGGCATTTGTGTGACCTAGTCTAGCCCCGACTCCTTGTCTTATTCCATCAGGGGTTAGACGACCAACGTTATTACCGTGAGTTGGCTGGTTATTAAATTGTTGATACAATAGCTCACTGAAGTTAACTTCACGTTTCTTATAACCAGTGGTGTTCACATTCGCCATATTATGGCCAATGGTGTCCATCTGCTTTTGAAGTTGATTCATCGTATTCGTTGCAGTGATCATTGAACGATTCATTTACTTCTCCCCCTGATAAAACAAATACATTAACGTAGACGCCCGATTTCGTTTACTGCTTTTTCTAAACTTCGATCATATGCCTGTAAAATTTTTTGATTTGCCTCAAATGCACGATAAGCCATCATTAAGTCTGTCATCGTTTGTGAAACATCCACATTTGAACGTTCTACAAATCCTTGAGATAAAGTATAGCTAATGTCCGGGTTATTTACTGCACTTGGTAAATCAGCACCTTCAACTCCGAATAAACCATTGCCCTCTTTTATCAAATCATTCGCATTTTCCGCGAATGCTATATTTAATTGCGCAACTTCTATATTACCGTCAATAATTGTGCCATTGGAGGTAACTTTAAAATCAGCATTTTGAATCTGAATACGATTTCCTGCATTATCTAGAACATAATAGCCTTCATTTGTCGTTAAAAATCCAGCAGCATCTTGTGTGAAATTACCATTTCTTGTATACCTTAATTCACCATTTGAATTTTCAACAGAGAAAAGCAAAGCACCATTTTCAGGGATATTCCCGTCAACAAGGGCAATATCTGTTGCTCTGCCTGTTTCGCGGATATCTCCTTGTTTAAATAAAGCGGTCGCATCTTGTATATATACTCCAGTATTCAAACTGCCAATCTGAGTAGATTTTGCAATATTTTTACCGTTTCCTAGTGGTGTCTTAACCGACTCTAAGCTATGTATCAGCATTTCAGGAAATGAGCGAAGTGATGACTGGTCAGCTTTGAAACCTGGTGTATTTGAATTTGCCATATTATTTGAAAGTATCTCGGAACGGCGTTGTTGCGTTAACATTCCAGACGCTGCACTGTATAAGCCTCTTAACATACATCTCACCTCATCGATTAAATAGCTTGTCCTACTTTACATTATAGTGGAAATTCCATGTTTAGTAGACAGGAAAAATTCCCCTGATGGGTAGACTTGTCCACTTTTCTTACATGAATTTTGATTTTGGGATTCTATCTAAATTTTCAAGCATAATTCCTGTTCCAACTGCTACACATTCCATTGGATTTTCTGCAATTAAGACTGGAACTCTTAATTCGTCAGCTAAAAGCTGATCAATACCGTGTAAAAGGGCACCGCCACCTGTTAAAATTACACCACGATCAATGATATCAGCCGAAAGCTCAGGTGGTGTACGCTCTAATACGCTTTTCGAAGCTTGTACAATCATAGAAACTGGTTCACGTAATGCTTTTTCGATCTCTTCTGATCCAACTGTAATTGTTCTTGGAAGTCCAGTTACCATGTCACGTCCACGAATATCAATTTCTTCCTGACGTGCACCAGGGAATACAGTTGCAACTTTTATCTTAATATCTTCTGCCGTTCTTTCTCCGATAAGAAGCTTGTATTCACGCTTAATGTAATTTAAGATTTCTTGATCGAACTTGTCCCCAGCCATTTTAATGGAAGAGGCGGTGACTATATCGCCCATTGATAACACGGCAACATCTGTCGTTCCACCGCCTATGTCAACCACCATATTACCACTCGGTTGGAAGATATCCATTCCAGCACCAATTGCTGCAACCTTAGGCTCCTCCTCAAGATAAATCTTTTTCCCACCACTTTTTTCAGCCGCTTCCTTAATTGCCTTTTGCTCAACAGACGTAATATTCGTTGGGCAGCAAATCAGAATACGTGGCTTTGAAAGAAAGCCTTTTACATTAAGCTTATTAATGAAATACTTAAGCATTGCTTCTGTCACATCAAAATCAGCAATGACTCCGTCTTTTAATGGTCGAATCGCAACTATATTCCCTGGAGTACGTCCAACCATTCGTCTAGCTTCTTCACCGACTGCTAGTACTTTACCTGTATTTTTATCAATTGCAACAACTGATGGTTCATTTAAAACAATGCCTTTTCCTCTAACATGAATAAGGACATTTGCCGTGCCTAGATCTATTCCAATATCCCTTGCTAACATGCTCTAAATTTCCTCCTTGCAATTATGGCTAAAGGCCATATTTTCCTAATAATATATTTTATCATATATTATAATAGAAAGTGGAAATTTGTAAAAAAAGTAACAAAAATGTTGTAAGTATTTGTCGATGCTGCAAGAAAAATATTAGAGTTAACGAATTATTTTTTTCGACAGATGCGTGGCACTTGTCGAATTGCTTACTTTCGACAGGTACGTGGCACTTGTCGTTTTCAATTGTCCCAATCCTAGTTAACTGGCTCTTCTTGTAGTTCTTCGTCTTTCTTATATTTTAGTTTTGTAGCCTCTCCTCCGCGTAAATGCCTGATTGATTTATGGTAATCAAGGATTTCCTTAACTTCGTTTGCAAGCTCAGGATTGATATCTGGAAGCCTCTCAGTTAAATCCTTATGGACAGTACTTTTTGAAACTCCAAATTCTTTCGCAATCACGCGAACCGTTTTCTTTGTCTCTACGATATACTTTCCAATCTTGATAGTACGCTCTTTGATGTAATCGTGCACACTACTCGCCCTCCCTATAATGGATGTGAGAAGTGTGAAATGAGTTCCGCACGGCTAAAAGAAGAAGTTCTTTTGTTTTAGATTAATGGCAACTAGTATTACTAAAACTCCGAAGGCGATTGACGATTCCTCACCTCAAACACTCTCTTTTTTAAAAGGTTTGTAACCATTTTATTAGCTTGGTTGAGGGATTATGCTACTTAAGTCAAGAGGGACAAGGGTTTTATCTAATTTTTTTGAAAAGTCCATGCCTAAAATCCTTCATAAGCACCGTTCTAAGCACTTTTTCCTATTTGGAAAAAATTTATAAATTTGATGTAACTCCTTTATTTACTTTACGTCTAAGACTATGAAAAGTTGAGAATTGGAGGAATAACAATGAAGAAAAAGACAATAATTACAGGCTTATTGAGCTTATCTTTAGCGACAGCAATGATTAGCCCTACATATGCAAATGTGGGTTCTGATTGCAAAGGTGGAAAACCTAAATGTGAGAGAGTTATTAATTCAGAGTTAAGTATTGAACAAAAATACACATTCTTAAAGGAACAGGGGATTTTTAAAGGTAAAACTTACGGAAAGGCTCATTTAAATAAAAAAGTAACTAGAGCAGAATTAGCAGTTGTAATTGATCGAATGCTTGACCTTAGACCTTCTAAGGAAACCACCTTTATAGACTTAAAAAAGCATTGGGCTAAAAATGAGATTACTGCAGTTGTAGAAGCTGGCTTTATGGAAGGTAAAGGCAATAATACTTTTCAACCAAACAAGCATGTAACATTAGAGGAGTTAGCCCAGGTACTAGTTAGGCTAACAGACCTGAATAAAGATAAGTATATGTCCATTTGGCTTCCAGGATCTGATTGGGCACAGGTCTATTTAGCTGCAGCTTTAACTGAGAATCTTCTTCGAGGTGCAGATGATTATACAAAGCAAGCAAAAAGATCGCACCTAGTTTATGGTATTTACCAGGCTTATCAAATGCTTCTGACTAATAAGGGTGGAATTGTTGCGGGATCCCTTGAACCCTCAATTAACTATACTAAAAATAAAGATGGCTCATATAACTTTACGTACAAAGTTAAAAACCAAACCGAAAAACCACAAACATTAAAGTACTCAAGTGGACAACGATTCGATTATAAATTATATAAAAACGGCAAGCAAATTTACCAGTATTCGATGGATAAACTATTCATTATGGAATACAAAGAAATTGAACTAAAACAAGGTGAAGAGCTAACATTCACTGAGAAAGTAGAGGATTTAAAACCAGGAAACTATGAAATTGAGTTCTGGTTAGTGGCTGCTGATAAGGCTGAGACAACTAAAAAGAAAGTTCAATTTAGTGTGAAGTAAAAATTAAGGTGCACCTAGCAAAATAGGTGCACCTTTTAATACATAATATTTCTCGCCTGACTATCAGTTGCCTTAAGAAGTTCACCCCAAGTACAGCTTCCTCTATTCTTAAACTGCCATAATAACTCAACAAAAAGATAGGCAGTTGTAAGGGCATCACCTATTGCACTATGCCTTTCATATATTCTCGTACCAAAGGCCATCGCGTATCTCTCTAAATCTCTCATATCATAAGAAGGTGCAATATAACCTATAAAATCTAGTGTATCAATCGTTTTCGGCTTTTTAAGGCCGAGCTTATATCGCTTTAGTTCACTTTTTAGCAATAGAAGGTCAAAAGAAAGGTAATGCCCGACAAGGCATGAACTTCCATGTGCTTCGACAAATTGAAAGAATGACAGTATTGCCTCAAGTGACTCTGGTGCCCCCTCAACATTCTCGTTGGAAATACCCGTTAACTCCATTATTTCCCGAGAAATTTGTCGTTTGGGATTTACATATGTGTGAAATTTGTCGACTTCTCTGACCTCTAATCCCTTAACTTGAACTGCTCCGATTTCAATTAACCGATCTGTTGACCCAACTTGAAAGCCTGTAGCCTCTGTATCAAAAACAGTAAAGGTTAGTTCCTCAATAGGAGTGGATAATGAAATATCATCTTGGAGGTTGCATGTAATTGATTTTTTGGTAAAAAACACGAATCTTCCCCTTCCTATTAAAAGTATGAAAATACAACGGTTTGAAGTTCTCTTAACGTTTTCAAACTTAACATCAATTCTTCCTTCTCTCTTGATGTGAGGTGGGAGAATTGTAAGGTAGATGTAATTGGTTCCTGGCGTTCATGTTGATGCCATCTTTGTTTAACATAAACGGTCATGATCCCACTAAATGCTAATTTAATATCCTTCGCAAAGTCTTCGGATAGAATCTTTTTCTCAACGAGTTTTTCAATTCTCTCCACAGGCGTACCGGATAGTATGCCGTTTAATAGACTTAGAATTTGAAGACTATGGTGAAATGGGAAGAGGACTTCTTTTTTCATATCCACTTGCTTTCGTTCTAATCGAAAAATGGCTCTAATCGGATGTTCTAATATAGGGATTTGATTCTCTCTTTCAAGTTCTGTTAATCGATAGTAAAAGATTTTTCCTCTAGCTAGTTCTTCCTTTAGCGTGTTCTCAAATTTTTCATAGAGTTCAATATTCCCATACATAAAACGATAGGAGAAAAAGTTTTGTGCTAAGAGTAAGTTCTGATTTGTAGACTGTAAGGTCCAGTTGTGAATGCGATTTTGCCACTGACTGACAGAGCCCCTCCATAAGGGATTGCTAGCCATCATGTCTCCTTTGCATCTAGCGTAACCTGCTAGCCCTAACAGTCTAACAATCTCATGTGAAAGACTTGTGAAGTAGCTATCATTGCCTCCATCCTCAAAGACTAGAAAATGATCCTGGTCTGTTAGTAGAAACTGCTCTTTACGTCCACTACTTCCCATTTGAAAAAAGCAAAAGGAGTGTGTAGTTTGCAGACCTTGTTTTTTAAGATTTGAAATGGCTTGTTCAATGCACCGCCTGACAAGTCGATCGTACAGTGTGGTGACGACATCCAACGTATGAAGAATAGGAACTTTTCCATGAATAAGTGTGGCTACCATTCCATAAATGGCTTGTTTGATTTCTGGTAAAGACTCCTCTTCAGCTAGTTCAATTCTATGAATTGCTTTTACCATGCTTTCATTCTTTTTTCTAAGAAGGTCTGATAAGGTAATGACCCCTACCACCTTCTGCTCATCTACTACAGGTAAGTGCTTCACACCATTTAAAATGAGCTTTGATAATGCATCATAGTAATAAGCAAACCTGGATATTGTGACAGGACTTGCCGTCAAAATCTCGCTAGCAGTATCGTTTGAATCAACTTTGGGATTCGCAATCACTCGTGAGATTAAGTCTTGTTCTGTGATGATTCCGGTAAGTATGTCTTGATCGGTTACTAGGACCGAGCTTGTGCGGTGGTTCATCATTTTTTCAGCAACAGTTTTGATTGTATCTTTTGAAGTTACCGATATGGCAGGGGATGACATGAGGTCTTGAACTCTTACGACCATTGCTTCACTTTCCCCAAATTGACGTGCAAGCCTGACTTGTTCTGCCAAAGAGACATAGACATCCTTAAGACGAACAGATACTTGGGCTAATAAGTAATCATGTAAATCCTGATTTCCCCAACGTTTTGCTATAACTGAAAACGGGACATACAATGCCTCTACTGATTCGATCGCCCTAACCTCTACGATTTTTTCCACTGTTTGACCTTCTTTAGAAACACCTAAAAAATCAGCGAGGCTTGAGAATCCAATCATTTCTCCTGCCTGAACTACTTCAAGTACTTCTTCTCGATGTGATGTGTTTGCTGATGCAACATACACCTCCGCAATGCCAGAAAGCAGCAAAAGGAGACCCTCTCGCTGCTTATCTGCATGGAAAATGATATTCAGTTTTTCATAGTTTCGAAGTTGGCAAAGGGTAAGTAATTCCATTGCTTCTTCCTGTTCTAAACCCCTGAAGATTGGGTGAAACTTGACCTTTTCATATATCTTTTCCATTTTAGTTAACCCTCTTTATAGTGATGAGTCATCCTTTAACCAAACTTGGCCATCCTTGTATGTCATTTGTTCAGGATAACGCAAGTCCATAACTTCGTCTTGTAGTTGTTGTGAAGGTGCTTCTGTACGTAATGACACGATTACGTTTGTCAGAATCGCTGCTGCTGCACCAAATACTCCGGCACCTGTATCAATGATTCCTGCAATCGTGAAACCACCATATTTTGCTGCGAAAATATAGGATAAGGTAACTGCAAGACCAACAATCATTCCCCACGTTACACCTTGTGCGTTTGAACGTTTCCACCATACCCCTAATAGTAGAGCTGGGAAGAATGTTCCTGAAGCAAGTGCAAATGCCCAAGCAACGATTTGAGTAATGGCTCCTGGTGGGTTTAATGCAATAAGACCTGCAAGTAATGTTGCTACTATAATCGACCAGCGAGCGACGCTTAAACGATTTTTCTCTGAAGCTTGTGGTTTTAAGACACGATAATAAATGTCATGTGCAAATGAAGATGAAATGGCAATCATTAGACCACCAGCTGTTGAAAGTGCTGCTGCCATAGCTCCCGCTGCTACTAATCCGATAACAAATACGCCAAGGTTAGCAATCTCAGGTGTTGCCATTACAACAATGTCATTGGCAATTGTAAGCTCTTGCCATTGTAAAATTCCATCACCATTGCTGTCTGCTAGTTTTAATTTTCCTGTGTTGACCCAAGTTTCCGTCCAAGCTGGTAGCTCAGTCAACTTTTGCCCAACAATATTTTTCATTAAGATAAAACGTGAAAATGCGGCATATGCAGGTGCAGATAAATATAATAGACCGATAAATAATAGTGCCCAAGCACCTGACCAGCGTGCTGCTTTCATTGTAGAAACTGTGTAAAAACGGACAATTACGTGTGGTAATCCCGCTGTACCAGCCATTAATGTAAACATAAGTGCTAGGAACTGCCACTTCGTACCGTTTGTAAATGGCGCAAAGTATTCAGAAATCCCTAATTCGCGGTCGAGTGCTCCCATTTCCTCTACAATTTTTCCATAAGATAACCATGGTGCTGGGTTACCCGTGATTTGTAATGACATGAAGATAACCGGAATTAAGTATGCAACAATAAGAATGATATATTGAGCAACCTGTGTCCAAGTAATCCCCTTCATTCCGCCGAATGCTGCGTAGAAGGCGATCAGGACTACCCCAATCATCGTTCCAAGTTTTGCATCGATTTCAAATAAGCGACCGATTACAACACCTGACCCTGATAACTGACCAATTGAATATGTAAAACTGATAATAATTGTACATAGCGCTGCAATAATACGTGCAGTGTGGCTATTGTAGCGATCCCCAATAAACTCTGGTACAGTATAACGTCCATATTTACGTAATTGTGGAGCTAATAAGAACGTTAAAAGCAAATATCCACCTGTCCAGCCCATGATATAAGCAAGGCCATCATAACCAAGTAGCATGATGGTACCAGCCATCCCAATGAAGGAAGCCGCACTCATCCAGTCAGCCCCAATGGCCATACCGTTAAAAATTGGTGGTACACCGCGTCCTGCTACGTAAAAGTCTGAGGTAGCTTTTGCTTTGTTATAAACCGCAATACCAATATATAAACCGAATGTTGCTAGAATAATTGTTAATGAGACCAAAAACTGTGTATCCACATTTCATCCCCCTTTTTAAAAAGCAACTCATTTCTAGTGATCAAGTACCTTACCGGAGCTAATTTGCTCATTTTTGCTTTCATCAATTCCATATTTACGGTCTATATTGTCACTCACTTTTGCATTGATAAAAAGAAGGACAATAAAGGTCACTACTGCACCTTGTGCTCCCATAAAGTAGTGGAACGGAAATCCGTTAATTGAGAAGCCACTTAAAGGTTCTGCAAAAAATACAACACCAAAGGAAACGATAAACCAAATAATTAAGTAGATAATGATATTACGAGTCCGCTCACGGAAATAGCCATCCGCGATTTTTTTATCAATTTTTTTCAAAAGGTCCACCTCCATTAATCTTTTACACTAGCTTGATCATGAGACGAGTAGAGTAGGAGTCACCACCGCCTTTCGTTTTGAGTTTCAATATGAGTTTTACTAACATGAAAATTTACGGAAGTAACTTAGCGTAGACCAAAGATGAATTTGAGTGTGTCGGACAAAGGTGCAGGAAAGAGTATGATTTCAACAATGAAGTAAGCAAAGATGGATGCAAATGGTACGAGTAAGAACTGTGGTCGCTTTTTCTTGAAAGCAAAAAATAGACTACCACCTGTTATCAGAAGGATGAAGAATAAGATTAGCAATGTCGAATTACCCCCTATTATGTAAGCGCTGTCATTGGTAGCCTACTAGAAAGGCTTTTTCACTATAGTGATAGTTGTAATATAGATGTGTTAATTTTATGAAAATTCTAGTAATTAAATTATGCTTATTTAACTGTCCACCGTCAATAGTTGTTATATAAAAATTATAATTAATTTTTCTACAAATTTTGCAGACTAAAAAGTGCCAGCAACGTTGCTGACACTTTACTAGATTCTATTAAGCTTGGTTTTTCATATACTCCAAAATATCACGATCAATTTTGCCTTCTGCCTGTTCGCGGGCCTCGAAGTTTTCTGTGTGGATATAGGTGGTTAGTGCTTTAAATAGGTTATCGTCTATTAAGTAACCTAATCTTTTAAGATGAGTAGTAAGTTCGTTTTGTACTTCACCAGTTATTTCAAGAATGTTCTCTTCCTTCGTTGGTGCAAAGTATAATTGTTGTAATTGATAAATGCGAAGTAGGTCTTTGATTGGATCTGGATGGTCGTCTACACGAAGGTCTATAAAGCGGTCATTGTATCCACCATAGCCACCTTTTTCTTTTACAACAAGTAGAGCGGCCGACTGCATTCCGCGACTATCTCCACCCGCTGCTTGTCCTGCATCTAATGCAGCTAATAAACGCTCTGCTAGCGAACCTTCAGTTTCTTGGAATGTACTTGCCATTGCTTGAACTGTTTCTTCACTTACTAGAATATTTCCTTGTGCAGCAAAGTTTTCTCCTGCAATTCCACCTGCCCAGTCGTAACACTTCTCTCCTGTGAAGGTAGCTGAATTCCCATTTGCATCAACAATCCCAGCTTGTCTAAATTCTTTTTGGTCATCATTTGATGTAAGAATATCTAGCGTTTCTTGTGCACTTTTACCTGATGCCATTAAGTCCAGTCCATTGGGACCATATGATGTGTTAGCATATGACTGAGTTGCCACTGCTCCCACTCCAGCTACTGCCCAAGGAACCACAGCTCCTACACCTAAAAACTTTGATTGTGTCGCAATTCCTAGTTCTTTTGTTTTCGGATCGAATCCTACGATTGAAAATGTCATGATTTTTGGCCTCCTTATTAGTTTGTTTATAAGAATATTGGTTTGAAAACATAGTTTGGGTGTTGAATAAGGTAAATTTTCCTTTATCAGGCTCTTCATTTTTCATATGGACTGAGATATTCGTCGAAAAGAGTACTATTCTCGCTAAATTTTTAAAATACTCGTCTACCATTCTAATTTATTCGTCTTTCTAGAAAAATACTCGTCTTTCTCCCTGAATTATTCGTATTCCCCCTAATCTAGCACTTCAATCATATATGTTACTGCTTTTTCTAGATCGGCCCCAGACCAACTTGGTAGTTTCGGATGTTTCACAGCTAGCTCATGCGAAGCAGGGATATGAATAAAGCCAGCGCGTACACCATTTAGCCCTTCTTTTTCAATCTTATGTAACACAGAGTACATCACGTTATTACAAAGATACGTACCCGCAGAATTTGAGATGTTAGCCGGTAGTCCTTTCTCCTGAAGTGTATCTACGAAACGACGTATTGGGAGTGTTGAAAAATAACCCGCTGGTCCTTCTTCTTCAATGGGAGAATCCTGAAGTTTCACACCACGGTTATCTGCTTCACCATCACGCACATTGATTGCAATTCGTTCAGGTGTAATTTTTGAACGACCACCTGCTAGCCCTAGAGAAATTACAACATCTGGTTGAACTTCGGTAAAATAATCTAAGCACTTTACCGCTGATTCTGCAAAATCAACAGGTAGAATCTTACCTACAATTTGATATCCTCCAATAGTTTGGCCATCTAGTGCTTTTACAATTTGCTCTGTCGGGTTGATGGGAAAGCCTAGGAACGGCTCAAAGCCTGTTAGTAATAATGTTTTCATAATTGTCTGTCACCTTTCACTTTAGATGAAGGTCAGGCTATGTATGCCTGACCTCTAAGTTTTTTATAAAAATAATGCTCCGTATCCAAGTGCCCCTACAATCACATAGGCTGGATGGACCTTCCACTTTTCCATTAATAAAAAGCTTGCTACGACTAGAAAAAGTGTTTGCCATGCGCCAGTGCCTTCGTAAGATGTGATAAAGAAACGAATGGCCATTAGTCCGAGAAGTACTGCAATCGTTGGGCGAATGTAGTTTGTCATACGCTTTACTTTTGGTGAATCCTTGAATTTATAAAGTAATCCGAGTAAGCCGATCATGAGAATAAGTGAGGGTGCAACTGTTGCAAAAACAGCGACAACTGCTCCTAATACACCTGCTTCTGCAAAGCCAATATACCCAGCCATTTTCGTTGCAATCGGTCCGGGTAATGCGTTACCTAGAGCAAGCACCTCACTGAATTCATTAACCGTTAGCCACTCATAATTGTGAACGACTTCATTTTCAACAAGGGGAATGGACGCTGGTCCGCCGCCATAGCCAAGTATTCCCGGTATAAAGAAGGCGAGAAAGAGTTGCCAATAAATCAATTTGACGCCCCCCCTTCTTTCACTTCTTGCTTATCTTTTTGGAGGATGGCTGCCAGTAAAAGAATGGCGATGATAATTCCCGGATGAATGCCGAAACCTTCTAAAAATACTAGACTAATGACTCCAAGAATAGCTACTTTTAGCCAGCCTAGTCCTTTTTTCGCACCATCTAGAAACTGCCAAGTTAATACAGCTAGCATCACACCAACAACCGGGACAACTGCTTTTGTCATGCCAGCGACCCATGGTTGGTCCTTAAATGAGGTTAAAGATGTTAATAGGATAATCATAAGAATAATTGTTGGAACAATCGTTGCCACGATCGCATTAATCATCCCTAGTACGCCAGCTACACGATAGCCGATATACCCAGCCATTTTCGTTGCGATTGGGCCTGGTAGGGTATTGCCTAGAGCCAGCACATCAGCAAACTCATCATTGTTCATCCATTTGTACGTGTCAACTACTTCTTTATGAACAAGAGGAATGGAAGATGGTCCACCACCATAACCTAATATACCTACTTTAAAAAAAGCTAAAAATAAATGCCAATGCTTCATAAAAAATCCCTTCTTCGCGAGAGACCTGCCCTCTGTTGTTTTACCGCTTTGCTGTGGTGGGAGTCAGTCCCCCGTTGGTTAAACGCGTTACTGCGATGGGGGCCTGACCCCCACTCCTTTAACGCACTACCGCACCGGGGGTCT
Source organism: Cytobacillus luteolus (assembly GCF_017873715.1). Taxonomy (NCBI): domain Bacteria; kingdom Bacillati; phylum Bacillota; class Bacilli; order Caryophanales; family Bacillaceae; genus Litchfieldia; species Litchfieldia luteola. The sequence continues at coordinate 20,981 of NZ_JAGGKM010000005.1, read as the reverse complement.
GACCCCCACTACTTCAACGCATTAATATGCTGCGATTGAGCCGTCTGTTCTTGATTCAGTACCGCCTGAGAGGACGCCTGTTTTTGGGTCACGCCAGATGATTTGGCCGCGGCCGAAGCCACCTGTGTCTAGGGCTACTTCAATTTTGTGTCCTTTTCGCGCTAATGCTTGTGCGATGTGGGTTGGGAAGGTTGGTTCAACTTGAACGGTTTTTCCTTCCATCCACTGCCATCTAGCTGCATCAAGGGCTGCTTGTGGGTTTAGGTTAAAGTCAATTGTATTCATGATCACTTGTGCATGTCCTTGTGGTTGCATGTATCCACCCATTACGCCGAATGGTCCAACTGCTTCATTATCTTTAGTTAAGAAGCCAGGGATGATTGTATGGAATGTTTTCTTGCCTGGTTCTAGTGCATTATCATGCTCTGGATCTAATGAGAAATCTGCTCCACGGTTTTGAAGCGCAATCCCCGTACCTGGTACTACGATTCCTGAGCCAAAGCCCATGTAGTTACTTTGGATAAACGAAACCATGTTGCCTTCTCCATCAGCTGTTGCTAGATATACTGTACCACCGCTTGGAGGAGTTCCTGGTTCTGGAGTTAGTGCTTCTTCGCCGATTAAGCTTCTGCGCTGGGCAGCAAACTCTTCTGATAATAATTGCTCTGAAGTAACTTTCATTTTTTCAGGATCTGTTACATACTTCTTACCGTCTACAAATGCTAGTTTCATTGTTTCGATTTGCTTATGGTATGTATCTACTGATTCTTTTTCAGTTAGTTCATAACCTTTCATCATGTTCAGCGCCATTAACGCAACAATTCCTTGGCCATTTGGTGGAATCTCCCACACATCATAGCCACGGTAGTTAACCTTGATTGGTTGAACCCACTCTGGCTTGTAGTCTGCAAGGTCTTCTTTTGAAATGAAGCCGCCATGAGTTTTAGAGAACTCATCAATCTTATCTGCTAACTCACCACGATAAAAGCTCTCTGCGTTTGTTTCAGCAATGGAACGTAGTGTGCTTGCATGTCCTTCTGATTTCCACATTTCTCCGACACCAGGTGCTTTGCCTTCCGGAGCAAAGGTTTCAAACCAGCCTTTGTATTCATCACCTTTAAAAATCTCTTTATAACGTTTGTAACCGCCATTCCAATACTTAGCTAGAATTGGTGAAAGAGGATACCCTTTTTCAGCATACTCAATGGCAGGTTGTAACACTTCTGCTAGTGGAAGCTTACCAAATTTTCTTGAAAGCTCTGCCCATGCAGCTGGTACACCTGGTACTGTTACCGGAGTTAAACCGAATGTTGGCATTTTTTCGTGACCTTTTTCTTTTACTGCTTCTATTGATATGCTTTTCGGTGCTGGACCGCTTGCATTTAAACCGTGTAGTTCCCCTTTTACCCAAACAAGTGCAAATGCATCTCCACCGATTCCATTTGATGTTGGTTCAACAACTGTTAGGCAGGCTGCTGTCGCAATGGCTGCATCTATTGCGTTTCCACCTTTTTTCATAATATCCAATCCAGCTTGAGCAGCTAGTGGCTGTGAAGTGGCTACCATTCCATTTTTGGCGAAGGCAGTCATTCTTTGTGATGGATATGGATGGTTCAAGTAATCAAAATTCATAATACAAGTTCCCCCTAAATTTATATGGTTGTATATTTGCCTAATTAACTTTCCTTTGTTAATTCATTTTTTAAAAATAATTAACAAACGGAACTAACATAATACTTATAATTATAGTAGAGTTAAAGTTAATATTCCAATAGTTTAGACAAATAACCTTAAAAATTTATTGTGAGAAGTAAAGTTCGTACGGTAAGATAGACATGCTGATATTTTTAAAAAGTTGGTGAGCATATTGAAGCTTGATGAAATAGATAAAAAAATCCTTCAACTCTTAACTGAAAACGGTAGGATGTCCTATGTTGATATTGGAAAAGAGCTCAGCCTATCAAGGGTAGCCATTCGTGAGCGAGTCAATCAGCTGATGGAAAATGGTGTGATTGAAAAATTTTCGGTCGTGATAAACTCTGAAAAGGTTGGTAAAGGGGTTTCTGCATTTTTTGAGGTAGACTGTGAACCAGCATCTTTAGTTAAGGTGGCTGAAGCATTGGCGAACAATCCCCAGGTCGCTAGCTGTTACCAGATGACTGGCCCTAGTACATTACATATGCATGTTCTAGTTGAGGATTTTGTAAAGCTAGAGAACTTTATAAACGAGGAACTATATAGTTTAGAAGGAATCACAAGGGTTGAGAGCCATATTTTATTACGTCGCTTTAAGAGTAGAACAGGACTAAAATTATAAAAAAGACTTTAGGGTATCACAGTACCGTAAAGTCTTTTTACATTTATTCCGGATAACCGCAGTTACCTTCCTTCGTTTCTTCAAGAGACGTTTTGTTGTCTGCGTGCTCTCTGTCGCTGTACTCAGGATAAGCAGCATTTCCTTCGTTTGTTTTCTGGAATTGTTCATTTCTACCTTGGTTCTTTTCTGGCATTAGGTTCACCCTTTCCTACATAGTCGTTTGTAGTTTGCGTGAACTTGCCGTATTTTACTCTTATTCTGTCAGCTCTTTTCTACTAAATACCTGTGTTGCCAAGATTAGTAAGCCAACGATTAAAGCAATGGTTACCGTTATTGCTAAGGTAAAATGCTCTCCTGTTGTTTCTGTCATAAAGAAGCTGTGTGAATGTCCTGAAAGTCGAGCTGGAGACCAGATCATCCATTTTGATAACAATGAAGTAATTGCAGATAAAAGAATAGCTGTAAGAATTGTAACGAATGCAACTATCCCACTGCTTTTTAAAAATGAACTGAATAAGACAGTGACCGTTATTAGAAACGCAAGCCATACAAAGTAAATAAGCGATCCATTAAGAAGTGTCGAAAAGGCGATTTCGCCAATCAATAGAGTTGTATAGTACCAGGAAGCTACCATTCCTAAGAAAAATGAGATTCCTACAAGTAACACCGCACTTATCCACTTTGCTGTAATGTAGGATGTAAATGACACAGGTTTAACTAGAATCATCCCTGCCACTCCGCTACTTCTTTCACCTGCAACAATTCCCATAAAGCCAAGTGCTAGGACGAGTACGCCAATCTGACTGTATTGTCCAAGTGTGCCAACCAGGACTTCCGCGCTTGACGGCACAGGAATGTTAAGAACTGCACCCTCTGGCAGCTCTCCCGCTGTTTCAAGGATTTGAGGTAAATAATAGCTCGTTACAGGCTGCATAATTCCTAGAAGGATAAACACTAGAGGCATCCACAACAACTTAAAGTTACGACTCATTTCCAGCCATTCTTTTTTGAATAAAATAAACCATTGGCTCATGATTTTACCACCTTCATAAATAAATCTTCTAATGATGAACGGCCAACTGAAAAAGAAGTAATTGGGATATTCTTTGAGGAAATGTCTTGAATTAACTTCATTCTCGCTTCCTCAACATTTGTTACAAAAATTGTTGCAGTATGGCCATCTGAATTCATACTTGATACCCAATCATATTCTTTAATACTAGTAAGCCAGTCTTGAATATTTTCTTCAGCTGATACTGTTAGCAGCGGTTGTTGATGATTGCGTCTAAGCTCTGGTAACGTTCCTTCCAAAGCAACCTCACCCTTACGGATAATAACAATATCATCACATACCTCCTCAGCATCATGTAGGACATGCGTTGAAAAAAGGATGGTAGTTTGTTTCTTAAGCTCTCTCATCATTTCAATCACTTCACGGCGACCTACAGGGTCAAGAGCTGAAACGGGTTCATCAAGCATGATAAGCCTTGGATTATGAATCATTGTTTGAGCAATTCCTAAGCGTTGCTTCATTCCACCTGAAAATCCACGAATTCTCTTTTTCTTTGCATCTACTAGACCTACTAATTCTAGTAACTCATCCGTTTTTGCTTTTGCTTCTTTTTTTGATAGATGGGCAAGTTGACCCACATATAATAGGAATTCTTCAGCCGTCATCCAGTTATAAAATACCGGATGCTGAGGTAAATAACCAATATGTTGACGATGATCTCCCTTTTCCATTCCTGTAAATTGAATCGAACCACTTGTTGGCTTAATAATTCCCGCAAGCATTCGTAGTGTTGTTGTTTTACCTGCACCATTCGGTCCAAGTAAGGCGATACAACTTCCTTTTTTGATCTCAAAAGAGACATTGTTCACAGCTTTTTCTTTTCCGAACGATTTTGTAAGATTGCTAATTGTAACTAATGACATACTCTATTTCTTCCTTCCAACAACAAAGTAAAGAATTGGTCCAATCATACTGACAAATAAAATCAGTAACACCCAAAGCAACTTAGGACCATTCGTTTCCTCACTTCGAATCAAATCTACCAATGCTGTCACCATTAAAATTAATTGTATTATTGCGATTGGTGCAAGTAACGCCCAATTTAACTGTGCAAGTTCTGCCATCATCATCTTCCCCCTCAATTTGTTTATCCGAAGATAATACGATGGACGCAGTAAAAAAGTTCAATGAAAAATAAAATTTTTTATTTTGGGGCCTGACCCCCGGCGCGGTGATGCGTTAACGCACCGGGGGTCAGGCCCCAGATGACACAAAAAAGCCTACCCGGTTAGGGGTAGGCTTTTTGTGTCAGTTTAGACGGTTGCCATGCCAATTGAGGCATCTGTATTTTCGTCTTGTTCTGATTTATCTTCATCTGCTGGTGTTTCTTCAGCATCTTCTGTATTTTCTTCTGCTTGTTCAGCTGGTTGTTTTGATGCACTCTCTTCTTGTTCTAAAGAAGTTAGTGGTTGGTTAAAAAACTCGATTGGATTTACTGCTACACCATTGTTTCGAATTTCAAAGTGAACATGTGTGTCAGCATCTTTGTTAAATAGATTTTTTCCAGCTTTAGCAATCACTTGACCTTGATCTACACGGTCACCTTGTTCAACCATCACATCAGCAAGTGAATGGTATACTGTGACCACACCTTCTGCATGCTCGATTTCAACAATGTTTCCAAATAAAGAATCTTGTTCAGATCTGACAACTGTACCAGATAGTGAAGCTGCTACATCAAAGCTTTTTCCATCTTTCGCTACGATGTCAATTCCTTTGTTCGGATAGTACGTGTTTTCATAGGATACTAGCGCTGCTTCTTGATCTTCTTTGCTACCATCTGCATCATAGAATTGCTTGTGAATCTCAACCGCGTCTTCATCAAGTACAGGCATTGCAAAGTTTTCGACTGTTGAGTTTACCGGTACAGCTGGTTCACCATTTTGTGCTGTTCCTGGTAGTTCCTCGTTGATGTTTGGCTCATCGTCTGCTACATCATTGTTTGCACTTTGGAACCATAACACACCTGTCAGAATAATTGCTGCACTAGCTAAATAAATTGCCGGAAACACCCAACGCTTTTTGAAAAAACGTTGTAAATTTGAACTTGAATTTTGAGAAGTACGTTTGTTTTCTTCCTCTCTCATGTTTCATCACCTCAGCAATCATTCTGAACAAATCTAGCATTTTATATACATCTCTTAAAAACTTTTTTTCGATTATTTTTCGACAAAATCAAAATAATATACATAAAAGCTAAAATTTCTTTGAAAATGATATACTTAGAGGGGTTTATTAAGCGATATTAGGAGGTTTCTCATTTGTTCAAACGTATTATGTATTTCAGTATTAAAATCGCTCCCTTCGTCTATATGGGGTTAATATGGATTCTGTCGAGTCTGCCTCACGATGCAGTTATTGATACACCTTATTCATGGGACCGAGCATTTAAGGAGTCTCTTCACTTAATTGCGTTTGGTATTCTGTATCTCCTATTTGTTCTTTCCTTTGCTGTTGATGGGAAGCTAACCCATAAAACAAGCAAGATTGCTGCTGCAATTGCCATCTCCTATGGATTTATTGATGAATTACATCAATATTTTGTTCCATACCGTTCAGCAACTGTCATCGACATCGTTAAAGATACAATCGGAGTACTTGTAGCCTACTATTTAATTCGCCGCTTCTACTTGACAAAAAAAGGGGCCTGACCCCCAGCGCGTTAAAGCTTTAACGCAGTGGGGGTCAGGCCCCTGTTGTTATTGTTTGGCTGTGAATTTTGTAATGTATGTGTCTGCTGAAGTGATTTGGACGCCTTGGTAGTAGTGTGAAATAATTTGTTCGTGAGTTTTCCCTTCAGCTGCCATTCCATTGGCTCCATATTGACTCATGCCCACACCGTGGCCATAGCCTTTTGTTGAGATAACGATATTATTGCCGCTGCGTTTCCATTCGAAATCTGATGAGCGTAATTCGAGCAATTCACGGATTTGACGTCCGGTAAACTTTTTATTGCCAATTTCTACTTCTCCTACACGCTTGCCAGGAGTTCTTGATATCACTTTTCCAATGGTACTATCATTCCCCAGTTTTACACCTAGGGCTATCTCAAAATCCTTAACTGAAATCGTTTTTTGATCGTAAAATCTTGGAGACTCTTTGTCCCAAGGGCTTTCAACACTTTTTAGATAAGGAAATGCATTTTGCCAATATGCTTCTGAGTTTTCTGTATACCCATTACTAGTAGAGAAAAACTGTGCTTCGATTGGCTGATTATTATACGTTAAGATCTTACCTTGTGTTTGTACAACCGCTTCCTGTATTTTACCTAAATGAACTTCATAGTCTTTTCCCCACTGCTTTTTAAGTTCATCCTTTGACTTATAGACTTGGAATAAGACCGTGTCTCCTACATCTGCACCTTCAGGAATGCCAATCTTTTCTGTATTAAGTAATTGTTTTACTATATATGTTCTTGCAGCCAATGCTTGTGCTTTCAAAGCTTCAGGCTCAAAGTTTGCATGCATTTCTGAAGCAACTACCCCCACTACATAATCTTCAATTGGTACCTTTTCAATAGTATTTAATTTACTCCTATATACAGCCACTTCAAAGGTAGGTCCTGTTGGGAGTGACACCTTTGCTTGCTTTTCAGCTTGAAGCTCTTCTCCAAGTTGGCCACTTACTTTGTCACCAAAGGGCATGACAAGTAATGTAGGGATCATTAAAATGACAACGAATAAGACTGATACGAGTGCGACTATTGGTTTCAATGGGTTCATCAATGCTGGCCTCCATTATTGTGTAGTGTTCTTGCCTATATTTCATGATATGGAGGAGGACAAGCTTTTATGACAAGTAGATTAGACAATCCTTATTTTTTTAAAAGGAGCCGCCCAAAACAAAAAAGATCAGAGAACCAATCTGACAATTCATCAGTCGATTCTCTAATCTTTTTGGGTAAGTTACATATTTACATTTGCTTGTTCTTCAGGTTGAACGATTGTTAGGTCAGCGATGCGCTCGATATCAGCTCCAAGGCCAGCTAATTTATCATGGAAATTAACATAACCACGGTCTAGATGCTTTAATTCGGTTACACGTGTATAACCGTCAGCAACTAATCCTGATAAAATGAGTGCTGCCGCTGCACGTAAGTCTGTTGCAGATACTTCTGCTCCCTGAAGTTCTGAAGGGCCATTGATAATAACGGAACGACCTTCAATTTTAATATCGCCATTCATACGGCGGAATTCTTCAACATGCATGAAACGATTTTCAAATACTGTTTCTGTAATGACACTTGTGCCTTTTGCACATAGAAGTAAAGCCATCATCTGTGACTGCATATCTGTTGGAAATCCTGGGTGAGGCATGGTCTTGATGTCAATTGGTTTTAACTTTTCAGGTCCAATTACACGTAGGCCATCTCTTTCTTCAATAATTTTGATACCCATTTCTTCCATTTTTGCTACTAATGAGCTTAAATGTTCTGGTACTGCTCCTTGAACAAGTACATTTCCGCCAGTAATTGCTGCAGCAACCATAAAAGTACCTGCTTCAATTCTGTCAGGAATGATATTGTGTCTAGTACCTCGTAATTTTTCTACACCTTCAATTCGGATTGTTCCAGTACCTGCTCCTCTTACCTTCGCTCCCATCGAGTTAAGGAAGTTGGCAAGGTCTACAATCTCAGGCTCTTTTGCAGCATTTTCAATTACGGATGTTCCTTCTGCTAAAGATGCAGCCATCATAATATTTTCAGTTGCCCCAACACTTGGGAAATCTAGATAAACCTTTGCACCGCGAAGTTTACCTTCAACCTGTGCGTCAATAAAACCATTACCTACTTTAACAACTGCTCCCATTGCTTCAAAGCCCTTTAAATGTTGGTCAATTGGACGTGATCCAATCGCACAACCTCCAGGCAGAGCAACTCGTGCACGACCATTACGAGCTAGTAGTGAGCCCATAACAAGTACGGATGCGCGCATTTTGCGGACATATTCAAATGGTGCTTCTGTTTTCAGCTCTCCTGATGCATCAACGACGATTTCATTATTTTTAAAAGAAACCTCTGCCCCTAAATAGCGCAGAACTTCATTAATCGTATATACATCTGAAAGCGTGGGTACATCACATATAATGCTCTTTCCATCACTAGCTAACAAGGATGCAGCGATAACAGGTAGTACGGCATTTTTTGCGCCTTCAACTTTGACTGTGCCGTTTAACTTTTTACCGCCGCGGACGATGATTTTTTCCAAGGTATTCCCCTCCGCGTCCATTTTCTCTATATTAATATTCAGAAGTTATGATTGGTGTTCCAACTACAATCGTAGTCTTACTATCCAATCCAGAATTTCGTAATGCGATTTGTATATTCATTTTCTCATTTAAAGTTGGAATATCGTTCTTCCAGTTGTCAGTATATGCAGACACCGAGACAAATGTCTCTTCTTTTGTTGCTTCAATTTCGTCTGCATTAAATTCTTCTAAAAGATAATCGACCTGATTATACAAAACCCCCTCAATTCTATCACTGTATTCACCCTTTAAACAAGTGAAAATTGTGGGATTTTCTTGAAAGATGTCATTCTTTGTCGATTCGAAGGAATTATAGAAAGATTCCACTAAATCGCGGTCTAGCTGCGTCCCTTTTGCATCATAAACTAAATACGTATGGGACTTTTGGTTTATGGGGGTTGATAAAATTTTTATTGTTTCTGTTTTTTGTGAATCTATATAAATACCTGTTGCTACCCATTTTTCTTCTTCTTCAGTAATGATCCAATTAAAACGATTGTCTGTTTGTGTTTGCTTTAATTGAACTAGTTCTAAAAAATCATCATAATCATGTACGGTTGTAATCGTTTCTTTTGCATAAAAAGACCATTCTTCGATAGTAATCTTATTTTTTTCAAAAACTTCAACCATATCATCAATAGGCCTATTCCCCGTTGCACTACTTTCTAAACTTCCATACATAACCAATGTAAAAATAAAAATAACTGACATACTAACTGTGATTATTTTATTCAAACCGCTCACTCCCTCTCCTTACTACTCATTCTTGCCAGATATTAGAGTGACATACGTGGAAAAACTCGTCATTCTTTGACAATATTGGTGAGGGTTCGAGAGTTAATTTTTAACAAACAAAAAACCCCGATCATCTCGGAGTTATAGTTAAAACAATGATGGAAGCTGCTGTGACCACATTAAGTAGTCTAGGAAAAAGTTACTTACTGTTGATCCAATAGCAATTGTAGTGAAGATTAATACAAGTCTTGCTTGAATAACGTGGTTTGGTTTTAGAATTTTTTCGTAGTTAATGGATTGTAGTGCCCACCATGTGATTGATATAAACAATAAATGTGAAAAGATGCTTATTAAGGCTTGTTGGCCGAATCCTGCTAGCATGTTGTGTTCCTCCTATCGTTAAAATGAGTCAAAATTAAGTATTTTATCAATTTTGGTAAGTATTTAACAAAATTAAGTAAGTATTTGACCGAATCAGGTAAGTATTTATTCGATTTAGGTAAGTATTCCTACCAGAAAGGAAAGTATTCCCTTAAAATGGAAACAAATCACTCGAAATTACCCCATTTACAACAAAAAGAAGGGGTCCCCCAACCCCTTCCTTTCTTATATAAACATATCCCCTAAAAAATTAACCAATAAAATCAGAAAAACGGTCAAACTGGCTTAGGAAGTCAAGTGCGATTCCTGGGAAGATACCAAGGCCGATTGTTCCAATTACACATAGAACAACAACAATTAGTATTCCAGAAGGAAGCTTTACTTTACTATCATCTATAGCCGGTCTAAAGAACATTTGCGTTAGAATTCCAAAGTAATAGAAGTAAGACACTACCGTTGTGGCAATCATGATCGACGCTAGCACATAATGTGCAGGGCTTGTAACGAATGCACCAAGGAAGATGTTTAACTTACCAATAAATCCTGCCGTACCTGGAATACCAGCAAGAGATAGGATGAAAATACCCATTGCAACTGCTACAAGTGGTGAACGTTTATATAGGCCAGCGAATTGACTAATGTCTTCTGAGCCTGATTTATCCGTAATAACCTGTATGATTGCAAACACACCAAGGTTCATGAATAGATACGCAACAAGGTAGAACCAAATGGCATCCATCATAAAATAGGATAGTGATGCAAACGCAACTAAGATATAACCAGCTTGTGCAATACTTGAATAGGCAAGTAGTCTCTTAATATTACGTTGTCTTAACGCAATTGTATTTCCAATAATCATTGTTGCACCCGCCAGGAAGGCAATGTAATCCTGAAGGTGGAAAATTAATATTGGTGTTTCTTCGTTTCCAGATGAAACTTGACCAAAGACGATGATCATTACACGAAGGATGATCGCAAATCCAGCTGCTTTTGATACGATACTTAAGAAAGCAGTAACTGGTGTTGGTGCACCTTGGTACACATCTGGAGCCCACATGTGAAATGGAGCTGTTGCGATTTTAAATGATAAACCAACGAATATCATGAAAAACGCGATTGCAAGAACATAAATTAATTTCTCATTTTGTAGGTTACTTAACAGCGTAAAAATCTCAGTAAGATTTGTTGAGCCTGTTAATCCGTATACGTAACTCATACCAAACAAGATAAAAGCTGTTGAAATTCCACCATTGATTACATATTTCATTGCTGATTCGTTTGAAAGTTTGTTTTTCTTACGAAGTCCAGCCAAAATATATGATGAAATTGATAATAGTTCAAGACCAACAAATAGAGTGATTAAGTCTCCACTTGATGTCATAACCATCGCACCTAAAAGGGCTGTTAATAGTAAGTAGTAAAATTCCCCACGGTACTCTTTCATGCCTTCTTTAGGCTCGTAGTTCATGGCTAAAAGAAGAACCATTCCTGCCCCAACTAGCATGATTAGTTTAAATGCCTTACCGAAGCCATCTAATCTGAAAGTATCATGTAGGATTGAGGTTGCTTCTTTATCAAGAAGTCCTACTAGTGAAATGATGGCTAGTACTACCCCTGCAACTCCGATCCAACCTAGAGGTCTGCGGCTTTTATCTTTCCCCATAAACAAATCAATGATTGATAGAAGGGTAGCTACACCGATGATGATAAACTCTGGTGCCATGATACTCCATTCAAAGCTTAAAAATGTCTTGAGATCCATTCGCTTACCCTCCTAACCCAATCATTATAGTATCAAGCACAAGCTGTAAAGGTTGTGAAAGGACATTTGGATATACCCCGATTAATACAATTAAACCAAGTAAAACAAACACAGGGACGAACTCGATTGGACGCATGTCAAATGCGTTTTCATATGTGTTGTTTGGTTTTCCGTAAGTCACATTTAGTACAGCTCTTAGTAAATAGACAGCCGTCATAATAATCCCAATTGCTCCGACTGCTGCAATAATTGGCATTTCTTTAAATAAACCTAAAAACGCCATGAATTCCGCAACGAAACCTGACATACCAGGTAAGCCTAGTGAAGCCATCGCTGCTGTTAATAAGAATCCAGCGGCTATTGGCATAACTTTTGCAAGTCCGCCTAAACGCCCGATCATAGAAGTTCCCACACGCTCATAAATGACTCCGATTAAGAAGAACATTAATGCTGAAATTAATCCATGTGAGATTACTTGGAAAATAGCCCCTTGAATCCCTGCTTCATTTAATGAACCAAGACCAATCAAGACAATTCCCATGTGTGAAATACTTGAATAGGCAAGTACCATTTTAAAATCATCTTGGATGAATGCTAAAAATGCACCGTACAATAGGTTAATTACACCAAGAATAGCAATTAGGACGGCCATTGATTTAAACTCTTCCGGGAAAAATCCTAATCCAAAGCGGATTAAACCGAATGCACCAATTTTCAAAAGGATCCCTGAGTGTAGCATTACAATCGCTGGTGGAGCTTGAACGTGCACTCGAAGCATCCAGCTGTGTAGTGGGAAGATTGGTAACTTAATCCCGAATGCTACCATTAATGCAATTAATAAACCATAACGTAACTCAGTTGTAATTGCACCGAATGTAGGAACTGTCCCTTGTGGTGAAGCTAAAATGGCTGTAATTGCAGAGATTTTTGTAGTCCCTGTTTTTGCAAATAAAATCATAATAACAATCAATAGAATGGCAGAACCGATTCCATTGTAAATTAAGAAACTAAATGCAGCTTTTTCTTTTTCAAAATAACCCCATTTACCAATTAGGAAGAACATTGGAATTAATGTTAATTCGAAAAAGATAAAGAATAGAATTAAGTTTTCTGCTGCAAATACCCCAAGCATCCCTAACTCAAGAAGTAGGAATAGCATGAAATAGCCTTTCCATTCTTTTTTAATATGAATGGAAGCAATTGCTGCAAGAGTTGAAAGAATGGCTGTTAGCAAAATCATGACTAGAGAGAAACCATTGATTCCTAAGTCATATTCAACTGAAAACGGCCCATCCTTGATAAATCCAAACCAATTATATTTTTCCGTATACTGAGCAAGGTCTGCACCTGCTCTGTATGAGAAATATAGAAATAATGAAAGTAGTAATGCTGGAACTGTTGCTAAAAATCCTACTATTTTAATCGTTTGTTCCTGAACTTTAGGGACAAACGCTAATAAAATAATTCCTAATAGTGGGGAGAATACTAATAGCGATAAAAGATATGATTCGTTCATCCGAAGTACCCCCCTGTTAAAGCAAGTATTGCTAAGAGTAGTGCAAGTCCTACAAATGCAACAGATGCATAGGTTTGAACTTGACCATCTTGAAATTTAGATCCATATTTCCCAATATTTTGTGTAGCAGCTGCCACACCACTTACAATTCCTCCAATGAGGAAGCGTTCGATGTATTTTAAGAACAAGCTGAACACTTTTACAGCATACACAATTGTTGTTTCATAAAGCTCATCAACAAAGTATTTGTTGTATAGGACATTGTAAGTCATTGGGAAACGTGATGTTAACCAATCTCTTGAGATTGATTTTTTACTGTAAATTAAGTAGGCAAGTAAAATACCTGCTAAGGATACTACGATGGCTACTATCATAATCCATTTTGGACCTGAAACATGGCCATGCCCTAATGCATGTGAATCAGCTACTAGCCAATCTCCTAAAAACGTGCCAAACCATGGTGTATTGACGTAACCAGCAAAAATCGCTAATACCCCTAACACAATCATAGGAACTGTCATCACACTTGGAGACTCATGAACATTCTTCTGCTTGCTTCTTGACTCTCCAGAGAACACCATGAAGAATAAACGGAACATATAAAATGCTGTAAGGAAAGCAGTAATAACAGCTAACCAGAATAACCCGTAGTTTCCATGTGCCCATGTTGCAAGTAAGATTTCCTCTTTACTAAAGAAACCTGAGAATAAAGGGACACCACTAATTGCTAATGTACCAATTAAAAATAATGGCCCTGTAATGCGAAGCTTTTTCCAAAGTCCGCCCATTTCCTCGATGTTTTGTGAATGAACCGCATGAATAACACTACCTGCTGCTAGGAATAGCAATGCTTTAAAGAAAGCATGTGTCATTAAGTGGAACACACCCGCCACATAACCAGCAGATCCTAATGCAAGCATCATGTACCCAAGCTGACTCACTGTTGAGTATGCAAGAACACGCTTAATGTCTTTTTGCACAAGACCGATAGATGCTGCAAAAATAGCTGTGATTGCACCAATTACAGCAACTGTCATTAATGCAGTCTCACTCGCTGCAAATAATGGGAAGGTTGCTGCTACTAAATATACCCCTGCTGCAACCATTGTCGCTGCGTGGATTAATGCTGAAACAGGTGTAGGACCTTCCATCGCATCAGGTAACCATGTATGTAATGGGAACTGACCAGATTTACCAACTGCTCCAACGAAAATTAAAATCGCTGTTAATGTAATCATTGTCATTGAAATTGTTCCAGCTTCAACTGCTTGGAAAATCTCATCATATTCAAAGCTACCAACCTGCCAGAATAATAAAATCATCCCGATTAGTAAGCCCACGTCACCAATACGTGTCATAATAAATGCTTTTTTCGCTGCAGCTCTTGCTTCTTCCTTATAAAAGTAGAAACCAATTAATAGGAAAGAACCAACACCTACAAGCTCCCAAAAAATATACGTTTGTAATAGGTTAGGAGAAATAACTAATCCTAACATTGCAAATGTAAATAAGCCTAAATACGCATAGAATACTGGAAAGCGTTCATCGCCATGCATATATCCTTTTGAATACATATGAACGAGAAAGCTGACTAGCGATACTATTACTAACATAAGTGCATTTAACTGATTCACTTCAAAACCCGCTGTTAATTGAACATCCCCAATTGTTAGCCAAGTCGCCTCAGCCTTGTAGGTCGGTGCTGTAAAACGCTCAAAGAGCACCAACAACGAATAAACAAATGATATAGCTGTTAAAAACATACCTACATAGGCACTAGATTCTTTCATTTGTTTTCCGAACACAAGAAGGAACAAAAAAGAGATAAGCGGGAAAAGCGGAATGATCCATGCATTTTCCATCATCGTATCACAATCCCCTTCTTCATTAGATGCTAGAACTAAAATTCGTATCATTCACATGATGCTCTAACATCTTTAAAGTAGAAACCTTAATTTTTCATTGAGTTCATTTCGTCAACATTTACTGTTTTACGGTTGCGATATAACGCAATTAGAATGGCCAATCCGACAGCTGCTTCTGCTGCTGCAACAGTAATTGCAAATAGTGCGAAGATTTGCCCAGTAATATTAGGCATTAATCCAAATTTACTGAATGCAACAAGGTTAATGTTAACTGCATTCAGCATCAATTCAATCGATATTAATACGATAACCGTATTACGCTTTGTTAGTGCACCATATAAACCGATGCAAAATAAAATAAGTGCTAAGATAAGGTAGGCTGATAATGGAACTGAACTCATTCCTCTTTCGCCTCCTCTTCTTCATCTTTTTTCGCAAGTACAATGGCACCAATTAGAGCAACTAATAATACAACAGACATTAATTCAAACGGGATAATGAACTTTGTATACAAGGTAACACCGATTTGCTCAGTATTATTTTCGTGTAGCGTTGTCTCATAAGTTCCAAGGTCTAAATCATAAATTCCAAAATAAACGGCAACCCCAAACCCAATAACTCCAAGGAAAACAATTATTTTTCTTGGCCAACTAGTTTTTGGTTCACTTACATCGTTATGGCGTGTAAGCATGATTCCAAATAACATAATAATTGTAATTGCTCCAGAGTATATTAGGATTTGAACAACTGCGATAAACTCAGCAGAAAGCATTACGTAAATACCAGCAATACTGATAAATGTAAATACTAATGCAACGACCATGTGCACAACCTTTGACAAGTTGAGCATCAAGATTCCACCGCCCATGGCTACGACTGCAAGAAGTATAAAAATGAGAAATTCTCCTGTCAAACTCACGCTTTATTCTCCTTTCGGACGTTTGTATCATTTTCATCCAACCACTCAAGGTTTTTAAACAACTCATCTCGGCTGTATTCAGCAAGCTCAAAATTATTTGTCATAATAATTGCTTCAGTTGGACAAACCTCTGTACAAAGGTCACAAAGGATACAGATTTCAAAGTTGATATCATACGTATCGATGATTTTTCCTTTTTTCGTTGGATCAGGATGCTTTTTACCCGTTAACTGAATACAGTCTGTCGGGCAAATATTGGCACACTGATTACAAACGATACATTTTTCCGGATAAAACTTTTGAATCCCTCTAAATCGATCCGGTAGAGGTAACGGCTCATGTGGATAACCATACGTTACTCTCTTCATCGTTAATCCGTTAAGGGTATATTTTAAACCTTTGAGTAAACCAAGCATGTTCTGTCACCCCTTTGTTTCAGGTAATTTAGTATGCATTAGAAGAACAATTCTTTTATTAATGCTGAAATAAAGATGTTCGCTAATGCCACCGGTAATAATACTTTCCAACCGAACTCCATCAGTTGGTCTGCACGCATACGTGGGAATGTATAACGAATCCACATTAAAATAAACACAACAAAACTAAATTTCAATGCAAACCACACTGCTCCTGGAATGAAATCTAGGAACATAACAGGATGCCATCCACCTAGGAATAGTACTGTTGTTAATGCAGCCATTGCAAACAGATAAACATATTCTGCTAGCATGAAAAATGCCCAACGGAAACCAGAGTATTCAACATGGAAACCAGCTACTAGCTCTGATTCTGCTTCTGGTAAGTCAAATGGCGTACGATTTAATTCAGCAATAGATGCGATAAAGAATACTAAGAATCCAACTGGCTGTAAGAAAATGTACCATACATTCTCCTGTGCTTCGACGATATCAACTAAGTTCAAGCTTCCAGTGAATAAAATAACACCAATAACTGACATAACTAATGGGATTTCATAGGAAATCATTTGGGCAGCTGCACGCATACCACCCATTAGTGCATACTTGTTATTTGATGCCCAACCACCGGTTACGATACCAACTGTTGTAATACCTGATACAGCAATATAATAAAGGAGACCTACCCCAATATTTGCAAATTGTAACTTATCCGTAAAAGGAATCGTTGCTAAAACCATGAATGCTGGTGCAAATGCAATAATTGGAGCAAGAATAAACAATGGACGATCCGCAAGCTTAGGAATTGTATCTTCTTTTAAAAGAAGCTTCAAAACGTCAGCAATTGTTTGTAAGAGTCCCCAACTACCACCTGTTTGGTTCGGACCAATACGCCCCTGCATAAAACCCATGACTTTACGTTCAGCAAGGATACCATACGTAACGAAACCAAGAACAACCATTAGTAGTGCTGTTGCCAGCCCAAAGAAAATTCCAAAATTGAGCCAACTCGGAGGTGAATTTAGTAGATTCTCGATCATTATCCATCAACCTCCCCAAGTACAATATCAATTGCACCTAAGATAGTAATTAAGTTTGCCATATTTTCACCCTCAAGAAGCTTAGGGAGAATTTGTAGATTATAAAAAGATGGACGACGGAATTTTAAGCGATACGGTTCTTTTTTACCATCACTCGCAATGTAGCAACCGATTTCACCACGTGGTGATTCGATTCGAACAAACGCTTCACCTTTAGGTGCTTTGATGATTTTTGGAACCTTAGCCATAATCTCGCCTTCTGCTGGAAATTGCTCGACAGCTTGCTCGATAATTTTCAATGACTCTTCAATCTCAGCCATACGAATTTCATAGCGTGCCCAAGCATCTCCACCTTCACGTACAGGAACATCAAAATCAAAACGATCATAGATTGAATATGGCTCATCTTTACGAAGATCCCATTTCACACCTGTACAACGAAGATTTGCACCACTTAATGAGTAAGCAATTGCATCCTCTTTTGAATATTTACCGACACCTTTAACACGGTTAAGGAAAATCTCATTTCCTGTTACAAGGTTATGGTAGCCTTCTAGCTCTTTACGCATATACGGTACGAAGTCACGAACCTTTTCAATCCAACCTTCTGGAGCGTCCCATTTTACTCCACCAACACGCATGTAGTTAAATGTTAAACGTGCTCCTGAAAGTTCATTTAATAGGTTAATAATCATCTCACGTTCCCTAAACGCATAAAGGAACGGGCTTACTGCCCCAATATCAAGTAAGTATGTCCCCCACCAAACTAAGTGACTAGCAACTCTTCCAAGTTCCATTGCAAGAACACGTAAATACTCTGCACGCTCAGGAATTTCAATATCCATCATTGTTTCAACAGCATGGCAAAGAACATAGTTATTTGTCATCGCAGATAAATAATCCAAACGGTCAGTGTATGGAATGATTTGCGTGTATTGAAGATTTTCTGCTAGTTTCTCAGTTCCGCGGTGAAGATACCCGATCACTGGTGTAGCTTCTGTAATTGTTTCGCCATCAATTTTGACGACTAATCGGAACACTCCATGTGTACTAGGATGTTGCGGTCCGACGTTTAGGAGCATTTCTTCTGTACGAATCATATGCTACACCTCCACATCGTAAGGTTCATAGTCTTTTCTAAGTGGGTATCCCACCCAATCTTCCGGTAACATGATTCGAGTTAGGTTCGGGTGATTTTTAAACGTAATTCCTAGTAAGTCAAATGCTTCACGCTCAGGCCAGTTTGCACCTTCCCATAGCGGTTGCAATGAATCAATCACTGGTTGATCACGATCAATTTTCACCTTTAACGCAACGGATTGTCTATTTTTATATGAGAAAAGATGAACATAGATTTCCATATGAGTCTCAAAATCTGAACCATGTAGTTCTGACACATAATCAAAGCTTAATTGCTCATTAAACTTTAAGAATTGAGCAACCTTAAAGTATGTATCAGCCTTTGCTACAAGTGTTGGCACGTCCTTTGATAACGAATTAATATATGAATCTTCTAAAACATCTGACCCAATGTGTTCTGTAATGACTTTTACATATTTATCGAGGTATGGCTGATTAGGAGATGGCTTTTGCTCTTCAGCTTGCTCAGAAGCATCTGATCCAGCACCTGCTGCTTTGGCTTTTGCTGCCGCTGCTGCTTTTGCCTTTGCTGCTGCAATTGCTTTTGCCTTTTCTTTCGCTAAATCATCTGCCGAGTCGTCTCCGCCACCTGCTTTAGCTGCGGCGGCTGCCTTAGCTTTTGCCGCTGCTGCTGCTTTCGCCTTCGCTGCTGCAATTGCCTTCGCTTTCTCATCATCAGCTGAGCCTTCTCCTGACTCACTACCTTGTTGCTTAGCTAGCGCAGCTGCCTTGGCTTTTGCTGCCGCTGCTGCTTTTGCTTTTGCCGCTGCCGCCGCTTTTGCTTTGGCTGTAGCAACATCATCGTCTCCGCCTACTTCAGCTTCACCAGAAGTCTCTGCTTCTTGTTGTTTTGCTAAAGCTGCTGCTTTTGCCTTTGCAGCTGCTGCCGCTTTAGCTTTTGCCGCTGCCGCTGCCTTAGCTTTGGCTGTAGCAACATCATCGTCTCCAGCTTCTTCAGCCTCACCAACGCTTTCTGCTGCCTTTTGCTTTGCAAGTGCTGCAGCCTTTGCCTTTGCTGCCGCCGCTGCTTTCTTTTTCGCTAATTCTTTAGCATCATCAGAAGTGTCAGCCTTAGCTTGTACTTCCTCTTGCTTTGATTCTGCCTCAGATTCAGCCGCTTTTTGCTTAGCTAATGCCGCTGCTTTTGCCTTCGCAGCTGCTGCTGCTTTTTGCTTTGCAAGCTCGGCAGCCTCTTTCTTTTGTTGTTCTAAGTTATCGCTCACGACTAAATCACCTTCTTCCCAGTCTTAGCTTCGTAGCGAATCTTCTCTTTTAATTTATTTATCCCATAGATAAGAGCAGCTGGATTTGGAGGACATCCTGGAATGTAGACATCAACTGGTACGATCTGATCTACACCTTTAACAACTGCATATGACTTAACATATGGTCCACCTGCAGTCGCACAAGATCCCATAGCAATAACCCACTTCGGCTCAGGCATTTGATCATAAAGACGCTTCAAAACAGGAGCCATCTTCTTCGTAACTGTTCCAGAAACAATCATACAGTCAGACTGACGAGGAGATGTACGGAAAAAAGATCCAAAACGCTCTAAATCGTAATGTGAAGAACCTACACCCATCATCTCAATCGCACAGCAAGCAAGACCAAACGTCAATGGCCAAATCGAATTACTTCGTGCCCAACCCTTCACCTGCTCAAGCGTTGTCAAAAACACACTACGCTGCAACTCTTCCATTTCCTCTGGAGTGATATTCTCTAACTTCAAATCCTTTAAATCCATTTTAACACCTTCTTCTTCCATGCGTAGACTAGCCCAAGTAGTAACATTAATACGAAAATCAACATCTCAATTAAAGCTACAATACCCAACTTTTCATAAGCAACAGCCCATGGATACAAAAAGACTGTCTCTACATCAAAAATAACAAACATAAGTGCAAAAATATAATAACGTACATTAAACTGAACTCGCGAATCATGGAATGGCTCAATCCCACTCTCATAGGTCGTATACTTCGCCTCACTCGGAGCATGTGGCCTCAAAAAACGACCTGCAGTCAATGCAACAACCGGTAAAAGGATACCTAAGCACAAAAAGACAATTACAATCAAGTAATTGTTCAAATACTGATTAAGTAAATCCATGCCGCCCCCTCCATAACCTTAAAAAAATAATATAGTAAATAATTTGAAACTTGTAACCGTAAACATTATAGCACTTACAACAACCAGTGTCGACACATCCTCCATTTCTAAATACTAGGAATTTGCCTCCCCAAGCAAAGGAATAAATACGACTGGAAAAAACTCGTTTTTTCAAAGGAGTATTTATTCCTTTGCTTGTTTTCAGCCCAAGCTGAAAATGAGGAAACGCTAGTTTCCTCAAGGGAGGCAAATTCCGGACCAGTATAGAAATGCACACCACTCTGTCGACACTTCGTCCCCCACACCACTAGCTAGATTGCGCGAGCAATCTAGCGTACCTACACCAAGGTGGAGAAAGAAAAGTGACTGGAAAAAACTCGTTTTTTCAAAGGAGTATTTATTCCTTTGCTTGTTTTCAGCCCAAGCTGAAAATGAGGAAACGCTAGTTTCCTCAAGGGA